>CAYPOE010000064.1:0-10420 GCA_964412285.1 uncultured Eubacteriales bacterium
GGCCTGCCTTCTATCCATTTTTGAAATTCATCCGTCGCCCCATATTGAATTTCTGCATTTTTTATGGATCGTGTCAAAAATTGGATTGCACTTGCTGCAAAAAATGCTTGCATTATGTTGGCATTCATGTTATAATATAAAGGCTCATGAAAAACAAAGGACAGGCGAAACCCGCGCCTTACTATAGAACGAAGGAGGGGAGATTCATGGCGAAGTGTGAAGTATGCGGCAAGAGCGTATCGTTTGGTATCAAGCTCAGTTTCTCGCATAAGCGCGCCAACAAGATGTGGAAGCCCAATGTACGCCGCGTGCGTGCCATCGTCAACGGCGAGCACAAGCGCGTCTATGCGTGCACGCGCTGCTTGCGTAGCGGAAAGGTTACGCGCGGTCACGGCAACGAGTATACACCCGCAACCGAGGCGGCAGCGGCCGTTGAATAAAATCATGGGATACCCTACGTATCCTAAGTATGATGATTGCAATATAAACAGGTACATGGAACAATTATGATCGATAGGATCGGTAGTTGTACTGTGTCCTTTTTATTTTCCCTGAAGGAGGCGACAGTATATTGGAGGACATTCAACAACGATACCGCGACGCGGTCGAAACCTTGGGTGAGAAGCTCGAGGTCGATCACAACATCCTGACGTTCATCGTGCAAGGCAGCCTCGCGTACGACAAGGTCTGGCAGAAGTCCGACGTCGACGCCATGATCATCGTCAAGGATCAGAAGCTGCCCAAGCACGAGTACACCTGCGTCGAGGACGGCGTCATCATCAACATCAGGGTATTCAACAAGTCTGACTTCCGCAAGAGTTTCGAGCGCGGCCTCGGCGGCGGCATGACAGCGTCGATGATGAGTAAATCCAAGGTCATCTTCACGCGCGACGATACGATCTACGACGTGATCGAGGAGATGAAGGTCATCGGCGAACGCGACCAAGAGCTCGTATTGCTGTCCAACATGGCGTGGGTACTCGGGTTAGTCGAAAAGGTCGAGAAATGGCTGATTGTCAAGCACAACCCCACCTATGCGCAGTACTATGTGCTCAAGACGGCCGATGCAGTCGGCAACATCGAGGTGCTGCGGCACGGTGAAGTACCCGACCGCGAGGCCGTACTCCGCGCCTATGAACTCAACCCCGATCTCATCAAGCCCATCTATCAAGACATGCTCTACGGCGAGCGATCCGAAGAGCAACTCTTCGCCGTCGTCCAACGCATCTACGATTATCTCGAGCAGCACACGAATCTATTCTGTGCGCAACTCTTTGAATATCTATCCGACAACGAACCGCGCACGATCAGCGAGATGGAACACGCGTTGGGGCGGTTCTCGTGGCTCAACGGCCACGGCCTCGTACACATCTGCGAATACCTGCATGAGCGCGGCCTACTCGACAAACTCTCCAAGACCATACGCATCACGCCCAAGGGGCGCATGAACATAGAAGAAGTCTGTTACGTACTGATACCAAGTGTATAAAACATAAATGGGGGTGAGTCATCATCGTACGCACTACGATTGAGGTCATCGGAGCCAAACAGAACAACCTGCAAAACATCAGCGTCGAGATCCCGCGCGACAAACTCACGGTCATCACAGGCGTGTCGGGCAGTGGCAAGTCGTCTCTGGCGTTCGACGTCATCTACGGCGAAGGACAACGGCGGTTCCTTGATTCGCTGTCGACATTCGCCAAGAGCCGCATCTCGCAGGTCAAGAAGGCCAAGGTGGATTTCGTGCGCGGACTGTCGCCTGTCGTCGCGATCGAACAGAAGAAGTCGTCGACCAACCCGCGCTCAACTGTCGGTACCATGACCGACATCTACGACTACCTGCGGCTGCTCTACGCGGCGGCCGGCGTCGGTCACTGCCCGCAGTGTGGGCGCGAACTCCGACAGTATTCGCCAGGGCAGCTCGCCGAACACATGTGTTCGCTACCCGAGGGTACGATTGTCGAGTTGCGCATCCCTGTGCGCAAGATCTACGGCGAGGAGTGGAAGTATCTACTCGACGAGATCCGCAACAAGGGCTATCGCAACCTACTGATCAACGGCGAACCCGTGAGTCTGACAGACAAGACCGAACTCGATGAGTTGACCGACTACGACATCGAGGTCGTCATCGAACGATTCAGCGTGCGCCCCGATGGTTATGCGCAGATCGCGAAATCGATCGAGGGCAGCATCTTCAACGTCGGCGACGGCTACCTGCGCATCGAGGTCGAGGGCGACGCGCCCGAAGGCTTCTACGACTACGCCGTCTGTCCCGAACACCACATCACGCTCTGCGAACTGTCGTCGTACCTGTTCGGCTTCAACGACGCGGTGTCCGCGTGTCGCACGTGCAGCGGCATCGGCATGAGCTACGTCGTGGAGCCGCGCTTCCTGATCGCCAACGCATCCAAGACCATCAACAAGGGCGCGTTCGTCAACACGCTGTATAATCCGGCGAACAAGGGCAGCTACCGTGGCGTCATGATGTACAGCTTGGCGCAGCACTTCGACTTCTCACTCGATGTGCCACTCAACGAACTGCCACAGAAGATCGTCGACATGCTGCTCTACGGCAGCAAGGGCGAAATCGTCGAGATGATCCAACCGCCCGACATCACCAAGAAGAACTGGATCGTCGGACGCTCGTTCCCGTTCGGCGGATTCGTCAAAGACGTCGAGAACTGGTACCGCCACTATCTGCGCAACCAGAACGATTCGGGTGCGGATCCCGACTTCTTGCGCGAGGTCATGGTGGAGTCGATCTGTCCCGAGTGCAACGGCAAGCGGCTCAAGCTGGCGCGCCTGTCGGTCACGGTCGGCGGCATGGACATCTCAACCGCGTCGGCGTTGCAACTACCCGACCTCATCGACTTCCTATCACAACTCACATTCGACCCCGACATCGCCGACGTAGGTCACAGCATCGTCAACGAGGTCACAACCCGCGTCAACCTGCTCATCGACATCGGCCTACACTACCTCTCACTGTCGCGCCGCGCGTCGACCATCAGCGGCGGCGAAGCGCAGCGCATCCGCATGAGCACGCAGATCAGCAGCGAACTCATGGGTATGCTCTACGTACTCGATGAACCCTCGATCGGACTGCATCCACGCGACGGCGTGCGCGTCATCGAGACGATGAAACGCCTCCGCGACATCGGCAACACACTCATCGTCGTCGAGCACGACATGGATACGATCATGGCCGCCGACTACATCGTCGAGATCGGCCCCGGCCCCGGCATCCACGGCGGCAACGTCGTCGCACACGGTACCGCCGAGACCATCGCACAGTGCGACAACAGCGTCACAGGACAGTACATCGCGGGACACGCGAGCATACCGTTACCCAAGAAACGGCGGCATCCGACCGACGCCATGCTCACGATCCAAGGCGCGAGCGAGAACAACCTCAAGCACATCGACGTCGATATCCCGCTCGGACTCTTCGTCTGCGTGACGGGCGTATCGGGCAGCGGCAAGTCGACGCTGGTCAACGAGATCCTCCACAAGCAGCTGCGCATCCTCTACGACAAGGCGCGCATCGTTGCGGGCGCGCACGAGGCCATCCTCGGCTACGAGCAACTGTCGAACATCATTGCGATCGACCAGTCGCCGATCGGGCGTTCGAGCAAGTCGAATCCTGCGACGTACATCGGCGTGTACGACAAGATCCGCGCGCTGTTCGCCAACACGCCGACGGCCATCGACCGCGGCTTCGTCGCGCTCGACTTCTCCCTCACCCACGCCAACGGCGGCCGCTGCGAACACTGCACGGGCGAGGGCATCCTGACGACGAGCCTACAGTTCATGGCCGACATCGAGACGGTCTGCCCCGTCTGCAAGGGGATGCGGTTCAACGAGGAGGCGCTCGAGGTCAAGTATCGCGGCAAGAACATCGCCGAGGTACTCGAGATGACGACCGAGGAGGCGCTCGACTTCTTCGACGATGTACCAATTCTCAAACGCAAGCTCAAGGTCATGGATGAACTGGGTTTGGGATACCTGACGCTGGGACAGAACTCGTCGACGCTGTCGGGCGGCGAGGCGCAACGCGTCAAGCTGTCGTACGAACTATCCAAGCTCAAGCGCGGCAGCCATAACCTCTACATCCTCGACGAGCCTACGACGGGTCTGCACCTGCACGACATCAACAAGCTGCTCGAGAGCCTACAGCGGCTCTGCGACGCGGGACACACGGTGCTCGTCATTGAGCACCACCTCGACGTGATCAAGGTCGCGGACTACGTGATTGATATGGGTCCCGAGGGCGGCAATGGCGGCGGCACCGTCGTGTGCGCAGGTACGCCCGAGACAATCGCGGCGTGCGAGGCTTCGCATACGGGGCGGTTCCTCAAACCGTTGCTGTAATGCCAACAACACAAAAGGCTTGTCCGCTCACGGGCAAGCCTTTTGTGTTGTGATACATTTGTACTTGTATGATTCGGCTCACACAAATCCATGCACGCGCCAGTGTCGTACGTCGTAGCTGCGATGCGGCTTGTGCTGGCGCAAACCCCGTACATCGCCATCCACCTCGCCCTGTGCAAAGAGCATCGTCGCCATGGCAAAGATGGGGTAGAATGTCATCGCGCACAGTATCGCCGTAATCCATGCCACGTACGCCGTGAGCGCGATGTGTACCAAATAGATCACGGGTACGAGGAGCAACAGCGCGGCTACGCCGAACACGCAGTACGCGGCGTACCGCCACACCACCGACGCATCCACGATGCAAAGTACGCCGCAGACGACCTGCATGAGCAGCGGCAACGCGAATAGGTAGCAGCCTTCCGGCAGCACGATGGTACATGCGACTGTGAGTAGAATATACAGCGGCATGACGCCTGTGATGGCTGCCAATGCGTCATGCGTACGCTGATACGTGCGTATGGCGAGCAGTAATGACAGTGCAATTGCCAGCCCGATGACGACTCCGATGAGCAGGTCGTTGTACGCCCACGTCGGGTATACGCCATTGGGCGGCTCAAGGATGTTCAATACGGCGGTCACGGCGTAGGCGACGCTGCCGCAGACCGCTACGGTCAGCAGACATTCTACGGTGCGGCGCAGGATGCCCATGATGCCGATGCGGCCGCAGTAAATCAGGAATATCAGCCACAGCAAGGCGATGACGGCCGCCGCATACCCAACGATCACTGCGACGATCTTGGGTATGACGACGAGGTTGCCCTTGATGAACGGGAAGTATACCGCGTCGCTGTCACCGTGTATCGCCGACAGATCCGCCGTACTCCAGTAGTTCACGAGCGACTGCACCGTATAGAGATAGTGCGCGGCGCTGTCGCGATTGAGATTCGCGTAGTTGTCGCCCGGCGTGTGGTATGCCTCGCCGTTGTCGATGACTGCGAAGTTGAGGCCGTTATATCCTTTGTCCAAGAAGCACGTGAAGTCGGTGTTGTTGGGCATCGTCGCGTACACGGCCGACGCGAATGAGAATGCGATCGGCGTATGCGTACCCTTGGCGTACTGCTGAATCAGGTTGAGGTTCTGCGGCGAGGTCTGGAACATCACGAGTCCGCCCGCGTTGCCACGCGCCTCGAGATTGACAAAGACAGTACCCTCGGACGACCTGTTCAGCAGATCGGCGAACCGTGCCGCGCCGAGTAAACCGAGTTCCTCGCCGTCCGTAAAGACGAAGTGTATGGTATTGGTACGCGGCTCGTCCTTGATAGACGCAATCGTGCGCAACATGGCCGCTACGGCGACGCCATCGTCGGCCGCGCCGTAGCTCGTGTACACGCTGTCGTAATGCGACACGATGAAGAGTGCGTCGGTCGAATGTCCCTCAGTCACGTCGAGCGTCACGACGATGTTCTCGAGTTCAAGCGCGTCGGCGCCCGTGTCGTCGAGGATCTGTGACACGCCGTTGTACACCGCATCATAATACTGCGGGCTGGTCACGCGTGCGTATGCCTCAGCGGCCTGTTCGGGCGTATATATAACGGGCTGTCGGTCGTACGGTACGCCCATGCGATCCAGTTCGGATATGATATAACTGCGTACGCCTGCGATGCCGTCGGTACCCGACAGGTGCGGTTCCGATGCAATGGCTTCGATATGCGCCATGAAACCATCGTACGTCGCGTCGTCGACGGGGGCGCTGGGGGGAGTGATCTGCATGTAGCCGACGTATACGCCTATGGCGATGACTACGATGATGCATATGATCGGAAGGATATGATTGCGAAAGTTTATCATGGGTCCTCTATAGAGTGAGTAGAGTGAAACGGACAGGATGCGCAACGCGGCTTTTGCGCCGTACACACTGCGCGCCCGTGCGCGATCATGCGGTGGCAGAACGCATTCTGCTCGGCCGATGGGATCAGAGCGAGTAGGTCGCGTTCAATGGCGTAAGGCGTGGTGTTGTGGGAGAGTCCCATGCGTTGGGACAGGCGGATCACGTGGGTATCGGTGACGATGGACGGTATGCCGAAGGCTTCGGCGCGGATGCAGTTGGCGACCTTGCGCCCCACGCCGGGCAGTCGCAGCAATGCGTCCATGTCGCTCGGCACTATACCGTCATGTTCGTCGGCGATGATGCGGCAAGTCTCTTTGACGTTGCGGGCTTTG
Organism: uncultured Eubacteriales bacterium; assembly: GCA_964412285.1. GTDB lineage: Bacteria > Bacillota > Clostridia > Monoglobales > CAYZNM01 > CAYZNM01. Next base: position 6,595 of record CAYPOE010000064.1, read on the forward strand.
GCGCGGTACAGTCCGCACGGCTTGATGATCGACTCGAGCGTGTCGAGCGGTGCGTCGGCGTAGTCGCGCGCGGTTGTGTAGGCCGCGTTCAGCTCGTCCATGACCAAGTTGACGCGCTTGTCCGTACATTGGGCGCTCAGGATCACGGCGACGAGCAGTTCGATGCGATTGCCGAAGTGCAGCGCACAACGGGCATCGGGGTAGAGTGACGCCAACGTATTGAGTATGTAATCAACCGTATGATTACCGCACATATCACGCTCCGTTAAAGTTTCTTGAGGATTGCAGCCAATTCAGGCGCCATGTAGTCGAAGAACGCGCCGTAGATCGCGCAGTTTCGCCGCAACCCGCCCTCGCGCTCGAACGCACAGCCGTTACGACAGAGCGACGCATATCTGCAATTGCGACATTTCTCTGGCAATATTTTGGACGACTCGACAAATGCGCGCGCCGTATCGCACGACAGCAGCGCGTCGATACTATGATCCGCAATGTTGCCGAGAAGATGCGCCTCGTCGACGTAGAAGTCGCAGGGGTAGCACATACCGTCGTGTTCGACGACGATGTAGTGTCCGCATACGCCGCTCATCGCGCACGATTCAGGCGGCCGACCCTGCAACATCATGCCGTAGTTATCGAGATGCCGCACGCTGATGTAGTTTCCGCGCAACAGATCGTCCCGCCACACCGCATAGCTGTCACGCAGAAACGTCGACAGGTGCTTGTCCGACAGCCGGATACCTGCGTTTTTGTTTTCCATGACGGGGATGTACTGGATGTAGCGATGGCCCTGTTTCTTATACCACGCATAGACGGATTTGATGCGCCGCGCGACGTCGGCCGTCACGACGCAGAGGATGTTGTAGTCGACCTTGTGCTTGTCGAGGTAGCCGATGCCGCGCAGCACGTCGGCGTAGCTGCCGCGACCGTCGGCGTACGTGCGGTACTTGTCGTGCAAATCGCGCGGGCCGTCGAGCGATACCCCGACGAGTACGCGGTATTCGCGCAGCAGTGCGGCGATGTCGTCGTCGATCAGCGTGCCGTTGGTCTGCAACGACAGGTGGACGTTGCCGCGCGAACGTGCGTACGCAAACATGGCCGACAGTCTGTCCGCGCCGCAGAGCAGCGGTTCTCCGCCCTGTAGTGCAAGATTCAACGTGTCGGCGTACTCGAAGCACGCGTCGATCAGGCGGCGGTATACGTCGTCGGACATGATGCGCCCACCATGGGACGATTTGTAGAAGCAGTAGTCACAGGACAGATTGCAGAGTCCGCCCGCAGGTTTGAGCAGTACAGTCAGGTTTCTCAAGACAAGTATCCGTTGTATAGGGTCGCGTACACAACTCGGGGTTGTTTTTGGACAAGACAGCGTCCGTTGTACTCAACCAAACGTTGCAGTATAATGACTACAGAAAGTAAAATTCAAACATGAGGTGAATATCATGACACAAAGCATCGGCACTATTATCTGCAACTTGCGCAAGACACGCGGTATCACACAAGAGGAACTCGGGAGTGCAGTCGGCGTATCGGCACAGGCCGTGTCCAAGTGGGAGTGCGGCGGCGTACCGGACGTAGAGCTGCTGCCGCGCATCGCGGACTACTTCGGCATATCGCTCGACACATTGTTCGAGCGCGACCACACGGACTATACGTCCAATCTATATGGAGTGTACGCCGACATCGCGCAGATCAAAGACGGCGCCGAACGCTTCCGACGCGCGTACGAGGTATGCGTCGGACTCAACATGGCGATGGAGTGGGGTAAGGGTGCGAACGAGATTCAAGAAGGACTCGAGAAACTATTGCAGTGGCGCAACGACTACGACTTCCACTCGCAGATCATCACCGATGACGGCATGGCGATCGCCGACTTATCGTGCGATATGCCGTACTACTTCCTCGCGCCACAGACCGACGCGCGTATGCCCAAGATCCTCGGCGACGATCTGCGCGAATTGTTCGCGCATCTTGGCGACACGGACTTCTGGAACGCCGTCGTGCTGATCTTCCAACGCGACAGCAGCAAACGCTTTACGGGCAGTCTGCTCGTCAAGCAACTCGGTATGTCGCCCGAGAAAGCCGAGACGTGCCTGTCTGTGATGAACGAGTACGGCATGATCGAACGCACGGAAACTGAAGTCGACGATACCGTACTAGCGTCGTACGCGCCGCAGCCATGTCCGGCATTGGCGGGTGTGCTGCAACTCGGGTACAGCTTGCGCCATCGTGTCACGTGTTACAACTACACCACACTGGGCAGACGCAAGCCGTACTTGCAGTAATTGAGTCACATCGGAGCGCCATACGGCGCTCCTTTATTTTGATCAGATCAGACCCAACTCCGCCATACGCACATCAAGCGCGGCGGCGACCTTATCGTCGACCTCGACGAGCGGCATTCGGCAGATACCTGCGGGCAGCCCCATCTTGTTCATACAGTACTTGATGGGCATCGGGGATACGTCGGTGAACAGCGTCTTCATGATGGGCATGAGCTTGATGAACAGTTCACGCGATGCCGCGTAGTCGCCATTGTCCCAGAGTGCGCAGATGTCGTGCGTCTCCTTGGGCATCATGTTGGCAATGACCGATACCACGCCATAGCCGCCGAGCGACAGGATGGGTACGATGATGTCGTCGTTGCCCGCATAGATATTCAACTCGTCGCCGCACAGGCTGCGGATCATCGCGACTTGGTCGAGCAGACCGCTCGCCTCTTTGATCGAGTTTATGTTGGGGTGCTTGCAGAGTTGGGCACAGGTTTCGGGCGTTATGTTGAGATTGGTGCGTGCGGGTACGTTGTAGAGCATGATGGGCTTGTCAACTGCGTCCGCGATCGTACTGAAGTGCTTGATCAGACCCTTCTGCGACGTCTTGTTGTAGTACGGTGTGACGACCAAGATCGCGTCTACGCCGAGCGCACAGGCGTTCTTGGATAGCTCTACGCAGTGGTGCGTATCATTGGTGCCTGTGCCCGCGATGACGGGGATGCGGCCGTTCACAGTGTTGACCGCGCACTCGATGACGGACAGATGCTCTGCATCGTCCATGGTCGACGCTTCGCCCGTCGTGCCACAGATGATGATCGCGTCGGTGCCACCGCCAATCTGCTGTTCAAGCAGCACGCGCAGCGCATCGAAGTCGATGGAGCCGTCGTTCTTGAACGGTGTGACAATGGCTATGCCACTGCCTCTAAATATCGTAGGTTTCATGATAAATATCCTCGCTGTTTCCTATTGAAAACCATGCTTATTGAAAACGATGCTTACTCGTTGTTTGCCATCTTGCGGTTGATCAGGTATGTGGCGATTTGCACGGCGTTACTCGCCGCACCCTTGCGCAGATTATCTGATACGACCCATAGATTCAGCGCGTTGTCGGCGGAATCGTCGCGGCGGATGCGTCCGACATACACCTCGTCGTGCCCTGCGACGTAGAGTGGCAGGGGATAGACGTTGTTGGCGTCGTCCTGCTGCACGATGACGCCGGGCGAACGCTTCAGCAGTTCCACAACGTCATTTAACTCGTACGGCTTCTCGAGTTCAACGTTGACGGATTCGCTGTGTCCTGTGTGGACGGGTACGCGCACCGTCGTCGCCGTCACGCGCAGGTCGGGCAGGTGCAGGATCTTGCGCGTCTCATCGATCATCTTCTGCTCTTCTTTGGTATAGCCGCTCGGCAGGAATACGTCGATGTGCGGGATCACGTTGCCTGCAATCGGGTGCGGGAACTTTTGCGGCGCTTCGCCTTTATAGCCGTTCTCGAGATCCTTGATACCCGCCTGTCCTGCGCCGGATACAGCCTGATACGTGGAATAGCCCAC
>CAYPOE010000065.1:0-10370 GCA_964412285.1 uncultured Eubacteriales bacterium
CGCGCCGATCGCCGCCGGCAGCCCGAAGCCCAACGTACCCATGCTGCCCGAGGTACTCTGCAACGACCTGTGCAGCCTCAACGACAACGGATATAAGCTGTGCCTGTCCGTCGATATGCACATCACAGCCGACGGTGCAGTCAAAGACTATTCGCTGTACGAGTCCGTGATCCGTTCGCACGGGCGCATGAACTACAAAGAGATCTCGTTGCTACTCAACGGCGATATGGCGACGCGGTATAGGTTGGGGCCGCAGCGTGCGGCATTCGAGCGTATGCGACAGCTCGCGCTGATCTTGCGCGACAAGCGTACGCGTGACGGCAGCCTCGACTTTAATTTGCCCGAGGCCAAGATCACGCTTGACAACGACGACCGACCCATCAAGGTGGAGGCCGCGCCGAGCGCGATTGCCAACATCATCATCGAGGAGTTCATGGTCTGCGCCAACAACGTCGTCGCTAAGCATCTGACCGACGCAGGGTATCCGCTGCTCTATCGCGTACACGAGGTACCTGCCGAGGAGAAGCTCACGACGCTGTACGATACACTCAAGCGGCTCGGCGTATCCGTCAAGTCGCGTACGACGAAAGTCACAGACTTGCAGCGCATCCTGTTCGCACGGCACAAGAGTTCGATTGGCAGCGTCGTGTCCACGATGATACTGCGTTCGCTCATGAAGGCGCGCTACAGCGAGCAGAACTTCGGCCACTATGCGCTCGCCATCGAGCACTACTGCCACTTTACGTCGCCGATTCGACGCTATCCCGACTTGGTCGTACACCGCATGGTGAAAGAGAGCCTGCACGGCCCCATCAGTGAGCAACGACTCAACATGTTGCACGCGTACATGTCGCGCGCGGCACAGGATACGACCGACGCCGAGACCCGCGCCGTCGAGTATGAGCGCGCGTATACGGGCGTCAAGCTCTGCGAGTATATGCAGGACAAAGTCGGGCAGACGTTCTACGGCGTAATCTGCTCCGTGACCAATTTTGGCTTCTACGTCGCACTCGAGAACACCGTCGAAGGCTTGGTACACGTGAGTGAGTTGCGCACCGATCGGTTCGAGTACAACGAACTGCGACAGACGCTCGACGGCATACGCACGGGTACGCGGTACTGTATGGGGCAGCCGGTGCAGGTGCGGCTGATCAAGGTCAATCCCGATTCGGGTTACATTGACTTCGCCATCGAGCCTGAGCGTACGAATCACGACAAGCGCAAGCGACAGGAGCGCGACGGTGTACCCAAGCGTCTGGATAAGCACGGCAACGCCGCTGAAAAACAGTCGCACAAGGGTGGCAAGTCCGCACACGAGGGCGGCAAGTCCAAGCCTACGCACCATGGCAAGCCTGCGCATCACGGTAAGCACAAGACACACGCACATGATGCACATCCTACGAAGCGCAGTAAGCATCGCAAGAAATAATTTCACCTTTATTCTATTTTTATTATGGAGAACGAAAAACGCAAATCCATCGCCGCCAATCGCAAGGCGCGGCACGATTACTTCATTGGCGAGACGTACGAGGCGGGCATTGAGCTGTTCGGTACCGAGGTCAAGTCGATCCGATTGGGCGGCGTCAACCTCAAAGAGAGCTATATCTCGTGCAACGATGGGCAGGCCTACATCGTCGGTATGCACATCAGTCCGTACGAAAATGGCAACATCCACAACCGCGACCCACTGCGGCAACGGCGACTCCTGCTACACAAGCGCGAGATCCGCAAACTCAAGGCCGCCGTGCAGCAGGAGGGCGCGACGATTGTGCCGTTGTCGGTCTATCTGACGCACGGGCTCGTCAAACTTGAGATCGCCGTCGCCAAGGGCAAGAAGCTCTACGACAAGCGCGAGTCCATCGCCGCGCGCGATGTAGCCCGTCACGAGGCGCGAGATCACGGCAAGATTAGATTGTAAGGCAACATCATCATAAAGTATACTGTGAGGTAACGGTATGAAATTCGGTTGCTGTATATCACATGAGAAGTTCACCGACGCGGCAATGTTCGACTACGTCGAACTGGGTCTTTCGAGCATTGCCGCGCTCACGGACGCCGAATTCGACGCAGTGTGCCAGCGTATCGGCGAGAGCGGCGTCAACGCGTACGCGTGCAACGGATTCTTCCCCGGAGACATCGCCATCGTCGGCGACAACGCGGACTGGGCGCGCATCGACGACTACGCAGCCATGACTGCGGCACGCGCGCATCAACTCGGCGTAAAACTGCTCGTACTCGGCAGCGGTAGGTCGCGTACGCGTAACGGCCTGTCGGTCGAACGTGCGACGGGCGACTTCATCAAGACACTTGGCGTCATCAGCAAGCACACCTTGCCGCTCGGCATCACGATTGCCATCGAGCCGCTGCGTTACAAGGAGTGCGACTTCATCAACACGGTAGTGGACGGCGCAGATATCGCCAAAGCCGCCGCACTGCCCAACGTCGGCGGACTCGTCGACTTCTACCACTTCTATTGCAACGGCGAGTTGCTCGACAGCCTCGTCTCGGTCGGTGCGTGGATCCGGCATGTACATATCGCTGAGCCGGTGAACCGGCGTTACCCCGACGACAGCTGTGCCGACTCTCTGCGGCAATGGTCTGACACACTGCGGACCATCGGCTACGACGGCGGCGTTTCGGTCGAGGGCGGCACACAGGATTTCGCCCACGACGCACCCGTCGCGTTGAATCTATTAAAGGAGTATTTCGCATGACCATCGAGTACGACAAGCAACATTACATGCACACGTTTGGCGACAGGTACCCCGTCGTGTTCACGCGCGGGCAGGGTGCGTACCTCTACGCCGAGGACGGCACGGCCTACCTCGACCTTTTGGGCGGTATCGCGGTACACGCGCTGGGTCACTGTCACCCGCACGTTGTCGAGCGCATCCAGCAGCAGGCTGCGACGCTCATGCACACGTCCAACTTCTTCTACTCACCCAATCAGGCCGCACTCGCCAAGGCACTCTGCGACGTGAGCTGCGCGGATCGCGTGTTCTTTGCCAACACGGGCGCGGAGGCCAACGAAGGCGCGGTCAAACTCGCGCGACTGTATCACTATAAGAAGGGCAACACCCACCGCAACGAGATCATTACGTTCGCCAACTCATTCCACGGGCGTACGCTCGCGATGGTCGCGGCGACAGGGCAACCCGGGTATCAGGCGCCGTACCACCCACTCACGCCGACATTCACGCACGTACCCATCAACGACGTCGCCGCGCTTGAGGGTGCCATTACGCCCAATACCTGCGCCATGCTGTTTGAGCCGGTACTCGGCGAGGGCGGCGTGTTCCCTGTGGATACGGCGTTTCTGCAAAAGGCGCGCGAACTCTGCGACGCACACGACATCGTACTCATCTTCGACGAGGTACAGACGGGTCTCGGACGCACGGGTCACATGTTCGGATACGAATACAGCGGCGTGCTACCCGACGTGTTTACGCTCGGCAAAGCGCTCGGCGGCGGCGTACCCATATCGGCGATCGGCGCACACGGCGCATTCGCCGAGGTGTTCCAAAAGGGCGAACACGGTACGACGTTCGGCGGCAACCCACTCGCGTGCGGCGCGGCGTTGGCAACGCTCGAGGTATTCGCCAAAGAACCGCTCGTGCAGAACAGCAAGACGTTGGGCAACGTACTCAAGCAGAAACTTGAAGCGTTGGCTGCAAAGTATAGCATCATCGCCGACGTACGCGGTCGCGGACTCATGGCGGCATTCACGTTATCGCGCGACGCGGACAAAGTGTACGCGGCATTGCTCGACAGACACATCATCGTAGGCTTGGTACACGGCGACGCGATCCGCATCCTGCCACCACTCAACATCACAGAGCAACAGATCCACGCATTGATCGACGCATTGAACGACATACTCGCCAACTTATCATCCTGACATATTTTATATTTTTATATTATTATGAAACATTTATTAGCTATCTCGGATTTATCCTACGTACAGCTCATCGCGATCCTCGATCACGCAGAGCAGCTCAAGACGCAGCTCAAAAACGGCGAACCCCATCCGTTGCTGCAAGACAAGACGCTCGGCATGATCTTCGCCAAATCGTCGACGCGTACGCGCGTATCGTTTGAAGTCGGTATGTACCAACTCGGCGGACACGCGCTCTGCCTCAACACCAACGACCTTCAACTCGGGCGTGGCGAGTCGATCTACGATACAGCCAAAGTATTATCGCGTTATGTAAACGGTATCATGATCCGCACGTTCAAGCACAGCGACGTCGAGGAACTCGCGCAACACGCGACGATCCCCGTCATCAACGGCTTGACCGACGATCATCATCCCTGCCAAATCCTCGCCGACCTGCTCACGATCCGAGAACACAAGGGTACGCTCAAGGGCCTCAAGCTCGCGTACATCGGTGACGGCAACAACGTCTGCAATTCACTGCTGCAAGGCTGCGCCATCGTGGGTATGCACCTGTCCGTCGCGGCGCCTGCCGCGTACGCACCGTGCCAGTCGATCGTCGACGGCGTGAAATCATACGCCGAACGCAGCGGCTCGGTCATCGAGATCCTGACTGATCCCGTCGCGGCTGTCGCGAACGCCGACGTGGTCTACACCGATACATGGGTCAGCATGGGGCAGGACAGCGAGCGCGAGGAACGCATCCAAGCGTTTATGCCGTACCAAGTCAACGGCGACCTCCTGTCGCACGTCAAGTCCGACGCCATCTTCATGCACGACCTGCCCGCGTATCGCGGCTACGAGGCGACCGACGAGGTCATGGACGCACCGTACTCCGTCATCTTCGACCAAGCTGAGAACCGTCTGCACGCGCAGAAGGCCGTACTCGCTTACACCTTTGATCACTAAGTATTATCCATGATAAGACACAAGTTAGACGTTAGACAGGCTACACCCGCCGACGCCGACGGCATCCAAGCCGTCGTGCGTGAGGCGTTCATGCGCTACGCGAACAATAGCCTCGGCATTCAGAGCGTAGAGGCGCTGCAAGAGGGCGTCGACACCATCGTCAAGGATATCGGCGAGAAGTACGTGATCGTCGCCATACACAACGACGTCATCGTCGGCAGTCTGCGCATCGAGCAGCGCGACGGGTACGCGTACCTCACGCGCTTCGGCGTGACGACCAAGCTCCAGAACCTCGGCATCGGCCGCGCACTCGTGCAGGAGGCCGACGCGTACATGCGCCGCATCGGCGTCGCAGAATTGCGTCTGCATACAGCCGCGCGCAGTACAGAGAACATGGTGTTCTACTACAAGAGCGGCTTCTACGTGCATTCAACCTCGACCGACCGCGGCTATATTCGCGCCTTACTCATCAAAGAATATAACTGAAAATATAACTGACCGTCAACGCAGCATCTACACATAGGAATTGTTATGAATATCGCGCACGATATTATCAGCAATGTTGAGAAGGTCATCATCGGCAAACGCGAAGCCATCGAGCTTGCCGTCATAGCGCTGCTCTGCGATGGGCACGTCCTGATCGAGGACGTGCCCGGCGTGGGCAAGACGAGTCTTGTCAGCGCCATCGCGCGGTCGATCAACGCGTCGTTCCGCCGCATCCAGTTCACGCCCGACATCATGCCGTCCGACATCACGGGCTTCTCGCTCTACAACGCGCGTACAGGCGACTTCGAGTACCGCGCGGGGTCGGTCATGAGTCAGATCGTGCTTGCGGACGAGATCAACCGTACCTCGCCCAAGACGCAGGCGTCGCTGCTCGAAGTTATGGAGGAGTATCAAGTCACGGTCGATGGTGTGACGTACCCTGTACCGCGCCCATTTATGGTACTCGCGACGCAGAACCCTGTCGAGTATCTCGGCACGTATCCGCTGCCCGAGGCGCAGCTCGACCGTTTCTTCCTCAAGCTCACGATCGGCTATCCGAATCAGGCCGACGAAGTCGCGTTGCTCGCGCGGCATAAGCTCGACGATCCACTGGCGCGGCTCGAATCCGTCGCGACCAACGCCGACATCATCGCGGCACAGACCAACGTACGCGCCGTACATATGGACGACTCGCTCGCCGACTACATCGTGCGACTCGTGTCTGCCACGCGCACGCACGGCGACATCACGCTCGGCGCAAGTCCCCGCGGCAGCCTGTCGCTCTACCGCGCCGCGCAGGGGTACGCATACTATAGCGGACGCAACTACGTCATACCGCAGGACATCAAGCGTATGACGTTGCCCGTATTGCAGCACAGACTGATTCTGCGACAAGAGGCCAAACTCAACCGCGTCACACCCGAGGCCATCCTCGCACACATACTCGACAACACGACGGTACCCATATACAATCAAAACTAGCGATGGAAAAGCGCAATAGGATTCTATTTGTCTGCATGTTGGTGCTGTCGTTGGTATTTGTGATTCTGTACGGCGGCAAGCTGCCTTATACGATGCTTTATACGTCGTTGCTGTTGCCGTTGACCTCCATCGGCTACCTATTGCTCGTGTACGTACGATTCAAGAACAAGAAGAAAGCACATAACCACGAAGTCACAAAGGGCGAGGCTGACGACAACGGCAACACGATTCTCAACGAGGATGTGATCCTCTACCCGTACATGTCGCTATCACTGATGTGTTCGGACAACCTCTTCACGCAGCAGACGGGCGAAAAACGGTTCTGTCTGCCGCCACGGTCGTCGAGGACGTTTGTCTACCGCGTCGAGTGCCGATATAGGGGCGTGTACGAGATCGGCATCAACAACGTCTACATGTGGGACTTCCTCTATCTATTGTGCTTGAAGTATACGACGCACAAGGAGAAGAGTCTCATCGTCGTCTATCCGCGCATTGTACCACTCCACGATTTTACGATTACGTCGAATCTCAGCGAGGATACGACACTCGACGTGCGGCTGTCGGATGCGATCGAAAACAACATCGTATCCGATATACGTGGCTACACTTATGGCGATCAGCTCAACAAGATTCACTGGAAGCTCACGGCGCGCACAGGCGACATACATGTCAAGCACTACCGCAATACCACGGATATCAGTTCGATTGTCGCCATTGATCTACAGCGTCCGACACAGTTAGACGCGCGTTACACCTGTATCGAACTCGAGGACAGACTCATCGAGGTCGCGACCGGTGTGATTTTCTATTGTCTGAACAACCGCAAGCCCATCGAAGTCGTGTACTACGACGACGTACACCGTGCGCATCGCGCCAAGGAGAAGGATGACTTCGTCCTCATGCACCGCCTCATGGCCGAGATCCCGTTCGGCGATGCGCTGCCCATTGGCGACGTACTCAACTCGTACTATTCGCGCCACAGCGAGCCTACGAACTTGATCGTCTTCTCGATCAACCTCAATGCAAACTTGTACGAAGCATTGGTGCGCGCGTACCAGTTGGGCTATCGCGTGACGCTGATCACGATCAAAGTAGATACCGAGGTGTATACCGATATACTCCGCGCGTTGCACGAAAACGGCGTCGAAGCCATTTCTGTAGGATTGGAGGGGCATGTATGAGCCAACGTGTGCATATCAAGACGTACCTATTCTACGTGCTGCTCACATGCGTGCTGTCGTTCGCGTGTATTCAATCGCTCGTGATTAGCTTCTCGCTCGATTACAGTTACTTTGTCATCCTACTCTATACCGTCGGCATCGTAAGTGTCATCAGCATACTGGGTTACAGTCGAAAGTTCGCGATTTACTTGTGCGTCGGACTGTTGGGTGCGACGAGCATCCTTACGCTACTCTACGCGCTGTCGTTCGCGTGGAAATCGGCGGCGTGGCTGTCGGCATACAACGCCAACGTCAGCGAGTGGTTGAATACGATGTTGCATGAGTCCTCGCGATTCTTTTCATGGCTGAACGACTACATGCTGGGTAAACTCTGGCTCAATGAGCGGTACGGCTACTGGCTGTTCATCGGATTCACCGTTACCGTTACGCTCATCGTCTATCTGTTTACTGCGTGGTTCTACAATTACTACGTCCTCATCATCGGCGTGCTCGCGCTGTTCATCACACAGTGGATGGTGGGTTTCGGCGGCAACACTGCGCCGTTCTTCATCGCGCTATTCGTACTGCTCGTTCACACCGCGCTCTACATCCGTCGACGGTATGAAAAACGCGGCGGCGACAATCTTCGCACAGACGAATACATACGTCCACTCATCCCCATCCTGGTGGGCTTGATCCTGTTGATCTACGCGCTCCCCGCGCCGCGTACGCCGTTGGCGTGGGAACTGTTCAGCGTCAATATCTCGCGCTTGGCCGGACGCTTCAACGACTTCCTCTACGTGGGCGGCAATGGGCCACTCACGATTTTCAATGTCGAGGGTACCGTATCCGTACTCGGCGGCAGCAAGACGACGAATAATTACGAAGTTATGCGCATCGATACGCCGTATACACTCTACTTGCGTAGCAACTCGTATGTCGACTACACAGGACGCGCCTGGACGCGGTCGGATTTGCCCGGTACGCCGCTCAGTTACAATAACGTGGCCGGGCGGTATGAGTTGCCGTTCATCGACGACAACATCTTTTTGCTCTCGTACGAGGATAAGTATAACCCAGCCCCGCGTGAAGATTGTTACGAATACTTCGAGGCCAAGGTCACGTACACAGGCCTCAACACGCATACAATCTACAACACGTACGGCGTCGAGTCCGTCGCCTACGACCCCACAGAGGGCGGTACGCGCACCAACGAGACACTGATGTACCGCAACGACTTCATGCTCGACAGCAGCCTGTCGCACGGGCGCAACTTCTCGTATGTCGTCACAGCGTATCGACTCAAGCGTGAGACCGACGAGGTCGAGCGCTTGTTGCAGTATGCCCATCGCAATGCGTTCGATTATCTGATGATCGATCAAAAGCGTGAGGGACACATCGGTACACTGTTCACACAGCGGCAGCTCGAGGATTGGATTGCCGAGACCAACCGCATCTATGAGACCTACCTATCCGTATCGCAGACGGTGCCGCAGCGCGTCTACGACTTGGCGCGCGAGGTTACGCGCGACTGTAGGACGGACTACGACCGCGCCGTCGCGTTGGAGGAGTACTTGTCAGGCGGCTACACCTATACACTCACGCCTGCACAGCATCCGCAGGGTACCGACTTCGTAGATACCTTCCTGTTCGAGATACCCGAGGGATACTGCACGTACTACGCGACAGCCATGACAGTCATGGCTCGATGCCTGGGCATCCCCGCGCGATACGTCGAGGGCTATATCGCCATGCCGGGCAAGGATGCCACCGTCACACAAAAGGATGCGCACTCGTGGTGTGAGGTCTACCTGCCCGGCACGGGCTGGATCGGCTTTGAACCTACGTCACCGTTCACGCACCAGTCGTCAGAACCTGTCGTCACGTCGCACTACGCGGGCGGCATGAGCGATAGCGGTTACTCGCTCTATGACGACTATATGCGTATGATGGAGCAGCAGATGGGTTCGGAGTATACAGGCGACATGCCGCCTCTAGAACTCTCGCAGCAAGCTACAGAGGAGTCCGCACCGTCGATCGATCTATTCCCGTATATCATGGTGTTGTTGCCCGTTCTGGTCGTCGTGTCCATCTTCGTACGCGCCGCCATCGTGCGGCGCAGGCGGTACGCGCGATGGCGGCATCGCAACGACAACGCTGTGATCCTCGACATCTACTACTTCTACCTCAAGCTGCTCGGATACGTCGGCTATCGCCTGAACGCAGGTGAAACTGCGTACGACTTCGCCGAGCGCGTCGACGCCGTCGTCTACTTCCATCCCGTGACGACACTGACGTTCGGCGATGTGACGCGCACGTTCGAGGCGGCGCGGTACGGTGCGGGCGACTTGGGCGAGGCAGGTGTGCGCGACATGCTTGAGGTCTACGAACCACTCCAGTACGACGTCAAGCGTATGATGGGACGGGTTCGGTATTGGCTGTATCAATATGTATTGGGTGCAGTATAAAATACGGCGATACGGCGGTTGTGGAAACCGCCGTATCTGTTTTATATGATCATTCTACTTCGATCAAACCATAATCACCGTCGCGTCGGCGATATACCAAGTTCGTATGGTTGTTCTGGTCGTTCGCAAAGATGAAGAAATCGTGACCCAACATATTCATCTGCAGCACAGCCTCTTCGGCGCTCATGGGCTTTTTGCCGATGCGCTTAGAGCGTACGATGCGGAACGCCTCGGGTGACACCTCGGTATCAGGCACTGTATCGTCGGTCAACGACAGATTATCAAATGCCCCATCGCGGAGACGCTTCTCGAGCTTGGTCTTGTGCTTACGAATCTGTCGTTCTAGCGCCGCGACGGTGCGGTCGATGGTCGCGTACATATCGTCAGTATGCTCGTCCGAACGGTACAGCGTATTGCGGTAATGTATCGTCG
>CAYPOE010000066.1:0-10261 GCA_964412285.1 uncultured Eubacteriales bacterium
GACGCTGACCGATGACGGCTGCTATGTATTCTATCTGCCGCGCATCATTGAAAAGGGGAAGAAGGGCGACGAATACTTCGTGATCAACATGGTATTCTTCGAGGGCTTTACACCCAAATTCATACACGATCATACGCCCGGCGCGTGCAACTGCTGCCCTGAAACCACGTATAGCACCGACGATCGCGAAGAGGTCGGTACCCAGTACGTGTACAGCAAGGCGGGTCTGCCCACAGAGAACCTGACATATTTGATAACAAACGGCGGCGACAACGGCACTTACACCGACGCCATCCGCGGTACATCGACATGGGCAAAGGCCGATCACTACGCCGACTACCACGACGGCATCAAGTACGACGCGAATATCTGGATCGATCAATTGCAGAAAAATCCCGACTACGCGCGCTTGAGTGGTATGGGCGCACAGTTGGTGTGGGAGTCCGAAGCCGTGGCCAACCCGACCTATGGCGACCTCGTCAAGTTCACCGATGTGTTCACGATCGAAGGCACCGAGGTTACGGACCAGACTGTACGATTCGCGGCGGCCGCCGACAACGCGTGGGTGGCATACCTGAACGGCGAGTTCATTGGCAGCGCCGAGACTGCGTTCAAGTTCAACGGCTCGACGGCATTCCCTCAGGATATGGATGATGCACAAATCGCCGCCGTATTCGAGAACGAGTTGGGCGAAAGCCAGATCCCGTATGACGAGTGGAGGAACATCGAGTTCATCACGATCCCGGGCGAGTTGATTCGTGCAGGCGGCAATACGCTGACCGTTTATGCGCTCAACGAGTACTATCACCCCGACGACCACTACTATCATGAGCATCCCGGCTGCATAGGCTGCAACCCCGCATTCCTGCTCTACGGCATGGAGATCAACTACCGCACGTTCATCCCGGGCGAGTTGGTCAAAGAAAAGATTTGCTCCTGTAAAGAGATCACGGGCTATGATCGTCAAGAGATCACAGGCGACGCGATCAAGGTATACGCGAGCAACGTCGTCGCGCCCACGAATTATAACACGCAATACCGCAATCGCCTCAACCCCACAAATGCGCTCGGCGCACCCGCATCCTCGGGGCAGACCGGCGTTGAAGGCACGTTCTATGCGGTCGGTACAGACGCGACCGGCGTGGTCTACGGCTTCAACTATACGGACGCCCAAGGCAACCTCGTCGATTGCGACATCATGACCAATGGCATACCCGGCGACTTTGATCTGACATTCATCGAGGTCACTTGGAACGACTGGTTCCTCGAAGGCGTCGCCATCTACTTGGTCGACGAATACGGCAACGAGACCTTCGCGGGGTATGCGCTGAACAAGATCGCACAAAAGTATCTCGATGATCCGTTTGTGCAGGGCTTCGTACAAGGGCAAGACGTCGCGTTTGGCGGCGCGGATAATTTGAGCGTCACACAGTTCAACTTCCCCGTGACGGTGCAGAACGCCAAGTATATCAAACTGGTCGACTTAACCTTAGAACTCAATGCAGTGGGCAGCCCCACGCGCAACCTGTGGATCAACAGGGGATCGCCCATGGATGGCTACGACCTCGACAGCATCCAAGCGTATGTAATCCCTACGACCATCGTCGAAACGCCGATCTACAAGTTGGTTTGCTGCGCCTGCTGCACATGTGAAGAGTGCGGCAATGGCACGACGGCCAAAGAAATCGCGTTTGGCGTCAACTGTGCCAAGAGCGACAACTGCAACGAAGAGTTCTGCGATGATCCCGACTTCGACTGCAACGACTGCTGCGAGCACAACTTCGTATGCATGGATCTCGATTGCGCGCTGTACGGCGTGAAAAACTGCGACTGCAACGACTAAAGCACCGTACAATTCCTGCTGTAGCGCCCATGCAACAGCACGTATAAAAGCCGCCCGTTGTGGGCGGCTTTCTTGATTGCTTGCCTATTTATTTAACTCGGCGCGCAGAGCCTGTATGCGATCCTGCGCCATCTTGGTATACGTCACGTTGTTACCCGCGCGTTTGGTTGCAGCGAAGAAGTACTGCTGCGCCTGCCGCAAGTCGCCCTTGCGCTGGGACAATTCCCCGAGGATCAGGCAGATCGACTGTTCCTGCTCGTTCGACAGTGGGCGCGACGCGTTGTTGAGCGTCTGCGTATAGTAGTCATAGGCTTGATCCATCGCACAAGTATACATGTCCTCGTCGCCGAGATCCTGATACAGCCACGCGACGTTCATGTAGAGTTTGGCCAACAGCGAGGTATCGGGCGAACCCACTTTGGCGCAATAAATGGCCAAGTAATACTTGAGGAAGATCGTGTTGATGTCGATCGCGTCGTCGAACGGCACCGGAATTTCGTTCTGCAACGGCTTCAATGCCGCGTCCATCGCAAGGCGCGCCTTGCCGCCGAGTGCGTTCGTGAACTCGTTGAAGTAGTTCGAGTAGAGACACGACTGGCACGTGTAGATGTTATAATAGAGTTTCTCGTAGCCGTCGTAGTGTACGCGGAAGTCGCTGTCGGTCTTGAGTACCTTGAGCTTGGTCAGACGCTGGTTGCGGACGCCCGTCTTTTTCTTGCAGATCGGGCAGACGACCTGCACGGGTATCAAATACTCGGCGTGCGACTCGGGGATCTCGATGTCGTAATGCCCGTGTCCCTCGGGGAACAGCGTACTGCCGCCCTGTACGGCGGTCGTGGACGACTGCGCGGGCGCAGGCGTAGGCGCCGATACCGGCGGAGGGATGGGTTCATTGCCCGCGAAAGGGCTGCCGCCACCGCCAGTCGTGGGAACGCTGCCGAGATACTGGGAGGCGATGACCTGCATGGCAAGACTCTCCATGACGTCGTAGATAAACGCGGGCTGGTTGGCGATGAAGTTCTGCACCGTCTCGCGGCGTACGATAAGCACGCTCGTTCGATCCACCTCTGTGATGGCCATGTAGGGCATGGGTATCGAGCCGAGCAGACACATCTCGCCAAAGAAGCTATTTTCACGTATGGCGGCCGCCTTCGTGATGGGTACGCCGGGCTGCCGTATGAACAGACCCACGATGCCCGTGATCACGACATACATGCAGCGACTCGCGTCGCCCTGCTGACACACCACTTCGCCGCGGTTGTATACGCGCAACTCACCACTGCCCGCCAGTTTGGTTAAATCCATATACCTACCCTCCCATAATACCACTATTATATACCAAACGTTGCAAAAAAGTCAACGTGTTAAAATTGCGCGCATAAGCAATCCATGGAACTCCGGCGGCGGCGCCGTATAAGTTACATAATCTTGTCAATACTATATCTTGTCAATAGCTATGAAGTACGCCTGTACGATTCGAGCCATAGCGCAGCCATAGTACGATGGTGCTACGGCGTTACAGTGCGATGGCAGATATGCAAGATGCATCGATGGGATCCTATGGTTTCACGGAAGATGATGGTTCAACAGAGATTGCGAGAGACGACAAGAGACGACAAGAGACGATAAGGGTATGAAAAGACACGTATACGCAGTATTTGACAACGCCGCCGAAGCGCAGAATGCCGTCACGCGCGCCGCGCAGATCGGTTGCCGCGTGTCGGCCGTCAACATCTCGACAGAGGGACGCGGTACGGCCGGGCCTGACAGCGTCGCAGGATATGCGGGGTACGCAGGATACACACCCGCCAACGGCTACGGCATGTATGGTTCGAGCTACGGCACGCCGGGTTCGACCTACGGCGTCGCACCGTTGCCGCTGACCTCGGCCGCGCACCACGACGCATTCCCCACCGAACGGCAGGACGGCAAGGCCGTGCTGAGCTGCAAGGTCGCAGCCGAACACGTCGCGCTGTTCCGGCACGTGTTGCGCGACGCGCAGGCGATAAAGATAGCGGGTATATAGCGCACTGCGCTAAATACCCGCTTTTTGTTGCGTACCCAGAACCCTACATATCCTCGCGCAGTTGGGCGAGCGGACGCAACGCGTCGGCGGCCGCGTCGTAGTCGAACAGCCGCAGCGCGTCGGCCGCCGCCGACAGTGCGACGCGCGCATCGCCGTCGACCCCGCCGAGCAGCGTGCCGATCACCGCCAGTGCGGCCGCGTCATCGAAGTCGTCGATGTACCGCAGTGCGTCGGCGGCGAGTTGCCTCTGTCGCGACGCGTCGATGGGTGCGCCGTCCGACGGTATGTGGCCGCCGTCGTCGGACAGGTGGCGCTTGACGTCGTCGAGCAGCCGCGCGTATGCGTCGAGCAACGCGGGCGCATCCTCGGCGATGCGGCCGCCATCGGTCGCCGCGGCCTCGTGCGTCCGCGCGAGCTTCGACAGTCCCGCTACGCCAATCGTCGCGCAGACCGACCCCAACGCGTGTACCTCGATGCCGTAGCGCTGGACGTCGCCGCGCGCCACCGCGTCGCGCATCACGTCGAGTTTGCGCACACCGTCGGCGTAGACCGTCGACAGCAGCGACAGCAGCGCGTCGTACGAACCGCAGCTGTGAATCGCGGCGTGTACGTCCATGCCGCCGACGTCGAGCGTCGCGCGCGCGGCGGATGTGCCGCGATCGGATGCGCCGTCCGACGTACAGATGTGTTGGGCGGGCAGATACGCGCGGAGTGCGTCATCCAACCGCTGTAACTCGATGGGTTTGGCGAGGAAACCGTCGAAGCCCGCTTCTTGGAACATCTCGCGCATACCGCTGACCGCGTTGGCCGTCAGCGCGATGATGGGTATCCCCGCGACGTCGCCGTCCAAACTGCGGATCCGGCGCACGCACTCGACGCCGTCCATCTCAGGCATCATGTGATCCATGAAGATGAGGTCGAACGTCTGCTGTTCGAGCAACGACAGGCACGAAGCGCCGCCCGACGCCGTCGTGATCTGCATGTCGTATGGCTTCATGAGTCCCTCGGCGACCTTGAGGTTGACCGCATTGTCGTCGACGATGAGCACGCGCGCACCCGGGGCCGTGAAGCCACCCATGCCTTCGCGCTTGACCCGCGCGTGTACGTCGTGCCGCTCGTTGTTGAGTACCGATGCGACGGACAGCGCGTAGACCGGCTTGTACAGCGCCCACTCGCCGCCGCGCAGCCGCACCGACTCGTGCCTGTCGAGCATGATGACGATGGCCGATTTCGGCGAACGCGCGGCGAGTTCGTCGCGCAGCGCCCGGTACGCATCCAGCCCGACGAAGATGTGCGTGTACGCCCCTCGACCCACATCCTCGAGGAACGCCGCCTCCGATGCGTGGACGGTACATGCGACGCCGAGGTTGGCGAACGCGTACGCAATCGCCTCTTTCTGATACGCCGACGCGGACAGCGCGACGGCGGCGAGGTCGGTGCGGCATACCTCGGCCATCGGGGCGGGATCGGCGACGTGCTGCGGCAGCTTGAAGTGGAACGTTGTGCCGACGTTGTATGTGCTGTCAACGTCGATGTGGCCGTCCATGAGGTCGAGCAGCCGCTTGGTGATCGACAGCCCGAGTCCTGTACCCTCGATGTTGCGGTTGCGCGCGGCGTCGAACCGCGTGAAGTTGTCGAATAGTTCGCGGAGGTCGTCGGGCTTGATGCCGATGCCTGTGTCGGCTACCGACCCGCAGAGCCAGACCCGTTCGTCGTCGCACGGCTCGCTCCAGAGTTTCAGCGTGACTGCACCGCTGTGCGTGAACTTGACCGCGTTGGAGAGCAGGTTGACGAGGATCTGCCGTATGCGGATCTCGTCGCCGACGAGTGCGCGCCCGATGTGCGCATCGGCCTGCACGATGAATTCGACGGGCTTGTCGCCGATGCGCAACACCGTGATGTTGGACACGTCGTTGATCACGCTCGGCAACATGTAGGTCACGGGTGAGATGTCGAGTTTGCCCGACTCGATCTTGGAGAAGTCGAGGATGTCGTTGATGATGGACACGAGCGCCGTCGCCGCGCTCTTGACGCCCTCGGCGTGTTCGGCGACGGTACCCGATATGTCCTCGCGCAGGATGAGTTCGGCCATGCCCGTGATCGCGTTCATCGGCGTGCGGATCTCGTGCGACATGTTCGCAAGGAATAGACTCTTGGCGCGCGACGCGGCCTCGGCCGCCTCTTTGGCCTCGCGGAGCGCGTGCGACGCCTCGTTCTCACTGATGGCGCCGCCGAACATATGGGCGCAGTTGCGTATGATGTTCTCCTCGTGCGGCAGGAACGCGTGTTCGCCGTCGCAATGCTCGAACCGCATGGTCCCCCAGAGCGTCTTGTTGATGAAGATGGGTTCGGACAGTAGACTGCATACGTCGATCGACAGCAGGTAGTCGCGCGTCCGATCCGACGCGCCGCTGAGACCCAGGCGGAACGTGCGGCCGTTCGTGACGGCGTCGAGCCAGTCGCCGTACACGTCGGGTTCGACGTCGTCGGGCGTGAACAGCGTGCCGAGCAGCGGGTGCGACCCGTCTGACCACTCGTACTCGATGCGCGTCGCGACGGCGTCGCCGTACGGGATGCACCGCGCGATGCAGACGCGCTGCACGCCGAGCGCCGCCGTGAGGATCGCGAGCGCGTCGGTGAGTCGGCGCTCGAACGGCACGCCCTGCGACGACAGCAGTTTGTCGGCGACGTGGTTCGCCGCCGATAACAGGCTGTCGCGCCGCGCAAGCTCGGCCTTGGCCTCGTTCTCGATGATATACGAACCCAACATGTGCGCGTAGTTCTTGATGATGTTGTGGTCGTGGATCGTAAACCGCCGCTCGCGCTCGCAGTCGTAGAAGGTCAGCGTCCCCCACATGTTCTCGTCGACATAGATGGGCGCGCTGAGGATGCACATGGCCTGCGCGTGCGACAGATACGCGGCGTCCTTGCCGACGCTGTCGCCGTACACCATCTCGTGACAGTCGCCCGTGATCGCCGCGCGCATCCACTCCATGTACGTGGACTCCTCGAGATGGGCGCCGCCCATCCACTCGCCGAGCAGCGGGCGCACGTCGCCGCACCACTCGTGGATGCAGCGCGCGCGGACGTCGCCCTCGTCGTCGAACTCGCTGCGCCACACGCATACGCGCCGCACATCGAGCGCATTGCCCAGCATGGCCAATCCCTGCCGCAACCGCTGCCCAAAGTCACCGTAGCGCGACGACAGGAACAGATTGGCCACGGCGTTGCCCGTCGCCAACATGCGGTCGCGCTTCTCGAACTCGCGCCGCGCCTCGTGTTCGGCCAACGCCGAACCCAACATGTGCGCGTAATTCTTGATGATCTGCTGCTCGTGCGCCGAAAACGACCGTTCGCGCACGCAGTCGTAGAACGCCAGCGTACCCCACATGCGTTCCTCGACAAAGACGGGCGCAAACAGGTGCGACAGCGCGACGTCGTCGCCATACCGCAGGTCGTCGATCAGGCCGCACATGTTCGACGACTGCACGCACTCGCCACCCAACGCGTGCTGCATCCACTCGTCGAACCAGTCGCCGACAAACGCGCCGCGATCGAAGCGGTACCCCAAGCAACTCGGCACGCCGTCCACCCACTCGTAGACGCAGCACAGCCCGCTGATCGCGCCCTCGCCGCCCTCGTACTGCCACACCGCGACGCGCTGTACCTCGAGCGCGATGCCGAGCATGGACAGCGCCGTCGACATGCACGTATCGAAGTCGCGCCCGGCCGACAGGAATACGCCCGCCACGTCGTTGCCCACGCCGAGCAGCGCGTCGCGCCGCCCGAGTTCGGCGCGCGACTCGTACTCGACGATGGCCGAGGCGAACAGGTTGGCGATCGTGCGTATGACGTCGATCTCGTCGGCGTTGAGGTTGCGCTCGGCGACACAGTAGTCGAATCGCATGTAGCCCCACATACCGCCATCGGCCACGATGGGCACGGCCAGCACCGTCCGAATATGGCACATCTCGATGAAGTTTCGGTCGACGTCGGGTATGTCGCGCATGTGGGCGTAGATCACGCCGCCTTGCCGCATCGTATCGTACCACGTTGGCGCGGCGGCGCGGTACGTCATACCCGTCCTACACCGTTCGTCCAAACACGCCGACGCATGTTCGCCGCGCCACGTATAGAGCCGCCGCATACACGGTTCGCCCCGCGCGTCGGCGTAGTTGCGGAACACCGACGCGCGATCCGCGCCGAGCGTATGGCCCGTGACTGCGAGTGCGCGTTCCATGCGCGCGGCGAAGCTGTCGAGGTGAGAGGAAGCCAACAGTTGTGCGACCTCGTTCGTCGCGATGCGCATGAGGTTGAGCGACTCGAGCGAACGCTGGAGCCGCCGCTTCTCGCTCACATCGGTCTGGAAGAACAGCAGGTACTCGTGGCCGAGGTGCGTGAACAGCTGCGTCACGGTGTGGACGGGGCGGCGCTCGCCGTCGAGTGTCAATTCCACCTCGTACGACCGGCGGCCGTCGGGCGACTGCCGCGTCTGTTCGCGCCGCCACGCGAGGTAGTCGCGGATGCCGGTGGTCGCATATTCGCTGCCGAGCAGCGTCGCGTACCGCGCGGCAAAACCGCGCATCAGCGACGGCGCGTCGGGGAATCTGTAAAGTTCGAGCGCCTTGGCGTTGCAGTCGACCACGTCGAACGCGTCATTCATCACGACGTACGCGTACGGGTAGTGCGCGAGGATGTCTACGACGCCAGGTAGATCCGGCGCAACATGGCTGTGCGGGTTATTTTCCATACGATACTCATTTCCAAATGATACCCCGGACGATACTCATGATTTTTTTGCGCATAACACATATGCTCATAATACGGAGTCCGGGTCGGATAGCAGGGCGTTGAGGTGTTCGGCCGCCGCGTCGCAGTCGAATACCGCGAGTTGTTCGCGTACGGCGCGCAGCGCGTTGCGGACGGCGTCGCCGATCGCGCAACCGAGCAGCCGTTCGACCAACGCTTCGGCCGGTACGCTGTCGTAGTCGAGCAGCATCGCCGCGAGTTGCGCCAAGTCCTCGCGCAGCGCGGCGGGATCGATCGCGTCGTATGCGGACGGAGTCGTCTCGGATGCAGTCTCGGTCACATAGGGCGCCATCTCCACGAGCAGCTGCTTATATGCGGCGAGCAGGTCGGGCGCGCCGTCCCGCACCGCGGCGACGTCGCGCGCGCGCGACGCGGCCTCCTGTGCGGCGGCCAAGTCGGACAGTGCGCGGACGCAGAGGCTCGCGGCCACCGACTTGAGCGCGTGTACCTCGATGCAATAGTGTTCCATATCCTCGCGTTCGAGATACATCTGAATCAGCGGCAACTTGCGCAGTCCGTCCGCGTACGCGACGCGCAGCAGCGTCCGCAACGCGTCCGCGCCACCGTTGCGCGCGGCGGCCGCAGCCGCGTCCATACCCGCGATGCGCGGCAGGTCGGACGCGTCGCGCTCGGATGGGGCTGTGGGTGGCGCGCCGCGCCGCTCGGCGGGGATGAACGCGCGCAACGTCTCGTCCAACCGCTGCAACTCGATGGGTTTGGCGAGGAAGCCGTCAAAGCCCTGTCCAAGGAACATCTCGCGCATACCGCTCACGGCGTTGGCCGTCAGCGCGACGATGGGTACGCGATGGTAGTAGTCGTCGCCCGACGCATCGGCCATGGCGCGGATGCGATGGGTACACTCGACGCCGTCCATCTCGGGCATCATGTGATCCATGAAGATGAGGTCGTATCGGCCTTGCCGCACGCGTTCGAGGCAGCTCATACCATCGGACGTCGTTGTCACGTCGAGACCGTACGGCTTGAGCAGACCTTCGGCGACCTTGAGGTTGACCGTGTTGTCGTCGACGACGAGTACGGCGACGCCGTGCGCCGTGAAACTCTGCGCGCCCGTAGCGGCCTGTCGCGCGAGGTGGCGGCTGCGCGGTTCGTCGTTGAGGACGGCCGCGACCGACAGGCAGTAGACGGGCTTGTGCATCGCCCAGGCCCCCTCGTCGACGCGGGTACCGTCGCCGATGTCGAGCATGACGACGGGCTTGGCGTCGGGCAAGTCGCGCGCGACGTCGTCGGCAAACACGCGGTATGCGGCGCGATCGATGAACAGGTGTGTAAAGCGGCGGTCGTGCGCGGCGTGGAGCAGGTCGTCGATGTGGCCGTACACGTCTACATCCACGCCGAGGTTGTCAAACGTGTACGCCAACGCCCTGCGGCCGTGCGACGACTCGCAAAACACGGCGGGCAACAGTCCCGTAGCCGTAACGGCCGCCATGGGCGACGCGTCGGCGACATCCTGCGGCAATTGGAACGTGAACGCGCTGCCCGCGCCGTACTCCGACTGCACATCGAGCGCGCCGCCCATGAGGTCGACGAGCCGCTTGGTGATCGACAGTCCGAGTCCCGTACCC
>CAYPOE010000067.1:0-10252 GCA_964412285.1 uncultured Eubacteriales bacterium
TCATCAGCGGTCGCCCCGAGGGTAGTGCGCCGTACACGTTGCTCGACTACTTCCCGGACGACTTCGTGCTGTTCGTCGACGAGTCGCACGTCACGTTGCCGCAGGTGCGCGCGATGTACAACGGCGACAGGGCGCGCAAAGATACGCTCGTCGAGTACGGCTTCCGACTGCCGTGCGCGTACGACAACCGTCCGCTCACGTACGACGAGTTTGTGGAGCGGCTCGGGCAAGTCGTATTCGTGTCGGCGACGCCGTCGCCGTATGAGCTTGGACTCTCCAACAACGTCGTCGAGCAGATCATACGTCCGACGGGTCTGATCGATCCCGAGATCATCCTGCGTCCCGTGGCGGGGCAGATCGACGACTTATACAGTGAGATCGGCTCGACGTTGGCCAAGGGCGAGCGCGTCCTCGTGACGACGCTGACCAAGCGTATGGCCGAGGATCTGACCGCCTACCTCGACAACCTCGGCGTCAAAGTCGCGTACATCCACAGCGACGTCGCGACGATCGAACGCAGCGAGATCTTGCGCGACCTGCGCCTCGGCGTGTACGACGTACTCGTCGGCATCAACCTGCTGCGCGAGGGGTTGGACTTGCCTGAGGTATCGCTCGTCGCGATCCTCGACGCGGACAAAGAGGGCTTCCTGCGCAGCGAGACCGCGCTGATCCAGACGATTGGCCGCGCCGCGCGGCACATATCGGGACGCGTCATCATGTACGCGGATCACATCACGGGCAGTATGCGCCGCGCCATCGACGAGACCAATCGCCGCCGCGCGTTGCAGATGGCGTACAACGAGGAACACGGCATCGTGCCGCAGACCATCAACAAGGGCATCCGCGACGTGATTGAGAACATCAAGCAGGTCAAGGACGACAAGCCATCGGTACTGCGCACGCCTGATGACATCAAGAAAGAGATTACGCGCCTCAAAGCTGATATGAAGGAAGCCGCGAACGATCTGCAATTCGAGCGCGCCGCCGCGCTCCGCGACGAGATGCGCGAGTTGGAGCAGCAGCTTCAGGATATGTAGGATACGCAAGGAGGATTTGCTATGGCAAGAAGAGTCATGGTAGAAGTATTGAAAGAAAAGGGCAGCGACTGGTATGTAGCACGTTGCCCATATAACTTCGTCGCTTCACAAGGCAAGAATATCGACGAGGCACTTGCAAACTTCAAAGAAGCGATTGAGCTATATTTCTGTGACAGCGACAGAGAAGAATTGGACGACAAACTCCCGCACGACGTCGATGCGTTTGTGACGACGATTACGGTAGATTTGCATGGGGAGTAAATTTCCCGTGCTAAAGGCTCGCGAATGCGTAAACGCTTTGCGCAAGTTGGGCTTTGAGCCAATACGCCAAAACGGCAACCACATGCGGTTTGTGAGACACAAACACGACAGACGGTATATCGTCACCGTTCCCAACCACAGAGAGATCGACAAGGGTACGCTCGTGTCTATCATGGAGCAAGCTGGCATCACACTCGAAGAATTATTACAAGTACTGTGAGGTATCAATGAAACTTGGACTCATCGGTTTACCCAACGTGGGCAAGTCCACGTTGTTCAACGCCATTACCAAAGCCGGCGCAGTCAGCGCCAACTACCCGTTCTGCACAATTGAACCCAACGTCGGCGTGACCGCCGTACCCGACCCGCGCGTCGATAAGCTCGCCGAGATGTATAGCCCGCCGTCCGTCGTCAACGCCGTGATCGAGTGTGTCGACATCGCGGGACTCGTCAGAGGTGCGAGCAAGGGCGAGGGACTCGGCAACAAATTCCTGTCGCACATACGGGAAGTCGACGCGGTACTGCATGTACTGCGCTGCTTCGAGTCGGACGACATCATTCATACGTACGACACGGTTGATGCGGTGCGCGACATGGGTATCGTCAACCTCGAATTGATTCTTGCCGACCTCGAAGTCGTCGAGCGCGCGCTGAACAAGAGTAAAAAGGCCAAAGAACCCGACGCCGAAGCGTTGCAACTCATCTACGATACGTTGGCCGAGGAGCGTATGGCGTACGAAGCGCCGCTCGACGACGAACAGCGCGAACTCGTCAAACACAAGGGGATCATCACGCTGATCCCGCAGATCTTTGTCGCCAATCTGTCGGTCGAAGACATCGCGAACCCCGACGCCAATCCGCATTATGTCAAGTTGTGCGAATACGCGAAACAGCGCGGCATCGACGTCATACCCATCAACGCCAAACTCGAGGAGGACATCGCCGATTTCGACGCGGCCGACCAACTCGAGTACATGCGCGAACTGGGGTTATCCGCCGAACGCACGGGACTCGACACCGTCGTCACAGTTGGGTATCACACGCTGGGACTCATCTCGTTCCTGACGGCAGGACCCAAAGAGGTGCGCGCGTGGACGGTCACGCGCGGCAGCAAGGCCGTCGTCGCGGCGGGCAAGATTCACTCTGACATCGCGCGCGGCTTCATCCGTGCCGAGATCATCGGCTACGACGAACTCATGGAGATTGGTTCCATGACGGCCGCCAAAGAGAAGGGCAAAGTCAGACTCGAGGGCAAAGACTATATCATGCAGGACGGGGACGTCGTATACTTTCGATTCAATGTATAACAAGCAGATAAAACAGATCGAGGGTCAGGCTATGCGCCTGACCCTCTGTTATTGCGTATACTGCACTGCGCGTATTACGCGATGATCTCGTACGTACCCTTGGTCAATGTGACGCAGCCGCAGGTCGCGAGGGATTCGCACGCGTTGCCGTTGATCGTAGCGGCGGCGGGCGCGGGTAACTTGAACGTCGCCGTCGCATCGAACGGCACGGTCACGGTGTAGATGATCTTGTCGCCGTCGCGCTTCCAACCGCACTGATACGTACCGGTCGCCGAGTCGTAGCGCGCCTTGGCATAATCGAACCGCGCGTCGGGGATCGGCGCGAGGATGGCCGACTTGAAGCCGGGCTTCTCTGCGTTGATGCCGCACATATAGCGGTACATCCAATCCGCAATCGCGCCGTACGAATAGTGATTGAGGCTGTTCATGCCTGTGTCGGACAGCAGACCGTCGGGGTTGACGGAGTTCCAACGCTCCCAGATCGTCGTCGCACCCATGTTGACCTCGTACAGCCAACTCGGGTAGTCCTCGTGCAACAGCAGCGTGTACGCCAGATCCGTCATACCGATCTGCGACAACGTATTGCAAAGGTAGCCCGTGCCGACGAATCCTGTATCGAGGTGATCTCTGTTCTCCTTGAACTTGTTTTTCAGTGCCTCGATCGCACGCTCTTGGAAGACTTCGGGTACGAGGCCGAGGAACAGCGCGAGCACGTAGCCTGTCTGCGTATTGGCTGCGAGGCGGCCTGTTGCTGTGAAGTACTCTTTCTGGATCGCAGCCTTGACCTCGTCGGCGAGTTGGGTGTAGTGCGCGGCGTCGGCGGCGTTGCCGAGCACGACCGCAGCCTTGGCCGTCAGGGTAGCCGAATAATAGTAGTAGCACGACGCGATGTAGTATACATCCGTGCCACCCATCACGCCGCCCATCTGACCCTGCACGGGGTTGTCGAGCGCGAGCCAGTCGGCGAAGTGGAAGCCGTGCGTCCAGAGGCGCTTGCCACCGCACTCGGTCTCGTCGATCATCTTGATGTAGTCGACCCAGAGCTTCATGCTCTCGTACTGCTCGGCCAAGAGTGCCGTATCGCCGTAGAACATGTACACCGTCCACGGAATGACCGTAGCCGCGTCCGCCCACGCGCACGAACCGTCGGCCTTACCGAATGGGCCACGCTTTAACTCGGGCTGTTTATTTGTAATCGCCGTCAACACGTCGGGTACGACGTGCGGCACGGAACCTTCGCGTTCACGCTGCTCAAGCAGCATATCGTACATGTACTTGCGATAGAACGCGGGTGTATACATGTGATACGACGCGGTCGATGCGAAAATCTGTGCGTCGCCCGTCCAACCCATGCGCTCGTCGCGCTGCGGACAGTCGGTCGGCACGTCGAGGAAGTTGCCGCGCTGTCCCCAGATCGTATTCTTGAACAGCTTGTTGACCTTTTCATTCGAGGTCTCGATGCAGCCCGTGAAGCCGATGTCGGAGTGGATGACGCAGCCGATGAAGTCGTCTAGGTTGATCTTGTCGATGCCCTCGACCTTGACAAAACGGAAGCCGTAGAACGTGAAATACGGGCGCACATGCGCCTTTTTGCCGTCCGACGTATAGGTGTACGCCTGCTTGGCCGAACGCAGGTTGTCGTTGTAGAACACGTCCTTCTGCATGATCTCGCCGTATTGCAGCTTGACGACACTGCCCTTGGGCAGATCCACGTCGAACTCAACCCAGCCCGTCATGATCTGGCCGAAGTCGATGACAGTCTCGCCGATCGGCGTATGGATCAGCTCGACAGGCTTGATCTTCTCGATGATCGTGTTGGGCGGCGACAGACGCGCGGTCAGCGCACCCGCGGGCGCATCGGCGATCACGGCGTTCACGAAGCCGTCGTTGGTGCCGAACTTGCTCCAACCGCACGTAGCCTGATTTGCGTCGTAGACCTCCCCATCGTAGATGCTGCTCTCCTGCACGGGGCCGGCCTTGCAGAGCCACGAGGTATCCGTGTGGATGACCTGCACACTGCCGTCGGACAGCGTCAGGCGGATCTCGGCGATGCACTTCATCTGGTCGCCGTAGAGTTCGCCCATGCCCGCCATAAAGCCGAAGCGTCCCTTGTACCAACCGTTGCCGAGTGCGAGTCCGATGCGGTTGTCCCCATTGATCAGGCAGTCTGTGACGTCGTAGGTGATGTACTGGATCCAGTTGTTGTAGTCGTTGTAGAACGGCTCGAGGTAGTCGCTGCCGACCTTCTTGCCATTGATCTCGAGCTCATACACGCCGAGGCCGCATATGTATGCCCTGGCCGATACCAAACCCGTCGGTACCGCGAAGTCTTTGACGATGAGCGGGTGAACCGCCTTATCGAACGGTGCGGCAATCCACTGCGCTGTCCAAGACTCGCCCAGCTTGCCTGTCTCGAAGTACGCGACGTCGCTGGTACCCGTGTCGCCGTTGTCTGCCCAGACCGTGACGCGCCAATAATAGCGGGTGTACGGCCCCAGGTCAATCTTGATGTCGTGACCGAGCGGGCAGATGTAATCGCACTTCCCCGTGTCGTAGACGACGCCGTTGAACGCACTGTCAGTCGCAACCTCAATGCGCGCGCAACACTGCTTGTTGCCCGTAGACTCCTCAACGACGTACGACACCGTCGGCATATCGACCATATACCCGATGGGGTTGACGATGTGGTTGGTACGCAAATGCGTAATCTTCATAGAACCTCCATAAATATCCATATATCAGATCAGATCCGAACGTAGATTTCATATAAAGTATACGTGCTTATCTTGCGTATATTATATAATTTATCTAATGTATTGTCAAGCACGCGCATTCGCATCTTTCCTCTTTACATAGGCGACAGACGCGTATATAATATGATATATGAATTGAGAACGAGAGAAGGAGTTTACACGAGTACATGAGCGACGCACGCATCTTTAATATACAACGCTTTAGCTTACACGACGGCCCCGGCGCGCGCACCGTCGTATTCTTCAAGGGTTGCAACCTACGCTGTGCGTGGTGCCACAACCCCGAGAGCCTGTCCGCGACCGGGCAGATCCTGTTCTACCCCGAACGATGCATCGGCTGCGGCGCGTGCTTCCGTACCTGCGGCTGTCACGTGATGAACGGCGACGTACATACAATCGACCGCGCACACTGCACGGGCTGCGGACGCTGCGCCGACGTGTGCTACGCCGAAGCCTTGGCGCTCGCGGGCGATACGATGGATACCTCGTCCATCATGGATACGATCCTGCGTGAGCGGCCATACTACGGCAACGACGGGGGCGCGACGTTCTCGGGCGGCGAGTGCATGTGCCAGCCCAACGCACTCTGCGACTTGTTGACGCGTTGTCGCGACGAGGGGATTCATACGGCGGTCGATACGGCGGGTCACGTGCCGTACGAACAGTTCGAGCGCGTGCTGCCGCTCGCCGACCTGTTCCTCTACGACGTCAAGTTCGCGGATCCCGCGCTGCACGAGCGGTACTGCGGCACGGACAACGTACGCATCCTCGACAACCTGCGGCGCATTGCGACGGCGGGTGCGCGGATTTGGCTGCGCATACCCGTGATCGGCGGTGTGAACGCGCCTGATATGCCGGGTATCGCACGCATCGCGGCAGAAGTGCGCCCCGAGCGCGTCGAGCTGTTGCCCTACCATAAGTTGGGCGTAGGCAAATGCGAGGCGCTGGGTATGGACGGCACAACATACGCCGAACCGACGCGCGAAGAAATGCAGCAGTACGCGGCACTGTTTGCACAACATGGACTATTTGTCAAGCAAGCATAAAGCAAGCAAACAAGTCAAACGGAGGATTCTATGCTCAACACCGAGCGCACACTGATCAGCGACAAGTACATGCGCTACATCACGCGGCTGCATGACGACAAAGTCGCCATCAACGACACCAAGCGGCAGTATCTGCCACTGTTTGATACCGACGACTGGGGCTTCATCCACTACCCCGATTTCACGTTTACCTCGCCGTACTCCGAGCGCGAGGACGGCATCGTCTGCGGCTACGTACCCATCGGCAAGACGCTGCGCAAGTTCTTCAACGAGATCCCGAAATACGTCAACGAGTGCAGCGCACTCGCGGGCGCATGGATCGGCCTCATCAACAACTGGGTCAACATCTCGATGCCGCCCGAGGAGCGTCCACCCGAACTCGTGCCGATCTGGGAGAAGTACTGCATACAACCCGGCTTCGGCGCGATGAACCACTGCGGAGCCGATATGAACATCGGTTTTGCACTCGGCTGGGGCGGTATACTTGACAAGTTGCGCCGCTATCGTGCGCTGAACAATCCCGCCGATGCGTCGTTCTACAACGGCGAGATTGAACTCGTACTTGGTATACAGGAGTGGGTCGCGGCGCTCGCAGTTACGGCGACCGAGAAGGCTGTCGCCGAAACCGATCCTGATCTCAAGCGCAACCTCTACGAGATCGCCGAGATGAATCGCCATCTCGTCAGCAACCCGCCGCGTACCTTCCGCGAGGCGTGCCAGTTCATCGCGCACTTCCAGTCCGTCGACCGCACCTACTTCCTCGGCGGCGCACTCGATCAGCTCGATACGCTGCTCGAGCCGTTCTACGAGCGCGACGTCGCGGCGGGGATCCTGACCGACGAGGTCGCAGTATGGTGCATCGCGTCGCTGCTGTTCAATGATACGCATTACTCGCAAATCGCAGGACTCACGCCCGACGGCAGTCGCGATACGACCAACCGCGTGTCGTTCCTCGTACTCGACGCGATGCACGCCCTACGCATCCCTGTGAACATGGCGCTGCGCGTCCACGACGACGTGAACCCCGAACTGCTGCGCCGCTCGCTCGAGTACAACATGGAGGACGGCACAGGCGTATCGTATTCGCTGAATATCGGCATCGAGAAGGGCTACGCGAAAAATGGCTACCCCGAACAGCTCGGACGTATGCGCAAGAAGATCGGCTGCAACTGGTGTGCGATCCCCGGGTACGAGTACCCGTTGCAGGACGTCACGCGTCTCAACCTCGGCTTCGCGCTGCACTACGCGCTTGAGGATCTGCGCGACGGCGAACGTACGCTTGAACGGCTCTGGGAGGGTTTCGCGTATCACGTCAAAGTCATCGTGGATTCGGTCAAGGCTGGGTTCGATGCGCATTACGAGAAGGTCGGACACATCACGCCCGAGATCATCTACAACCTGTTTATGTACGGCCCTGTCGAACGCGGCCTCAACTGCTCCGAGGGCGGCGTCGACATCCTCAACTTCTGCATGGACGGTTGTGGCCTCGCGACGGTCGCCGACTCGTTTGCCGCGATCGAGCAGCGCATCGTCGACGAACAGCGCCTGTCTTGGGACGAACTCTATGCGGCGATGGATTCCAACTTCGAGCGTGAAGAGATCCGACTCATGCTGCGCAACATCAAGCGGTTCGGCTCACCCGATTCGCTCGCGCAGAAGTGGGCGGAGCGCGTGCGCGACTGCTTCGTCGGTTGCTGCAAGGACGGCGGTACGCCCAAGCACAACCTGCCCGTGATCCCCGGCATGTTCTCGCACGGCGGCGTGTACCAGCTCGGCAGCAAGCTGCCCGCCACGCCCAACGGTCGTCGGGGCGGCGAAGAGATCTCGCACTCCAACGAACCCGATCCGGGCTTCGCGCGCGGCATCGATACGTTCTCGCCGACGCTCAAAGCGACGGCTGTCGCGTCAGTACAGCCGGGTTACGGCAACTCGTCGCCGCTGCACCTCGACATCGACACGCAGCTCATCCACGACGCGGGTGGCATCGACGCACTGATCCAGTTGATCCACGCGCACAACCACATGGGCGGTACGCTGATCAACCTGAACTGCCTGTCGCGCAAGATTCTCATGGAGGCGCACGAGAATCCCGCTTCGCATCCCGACCTCGTCGTGCGCGTCACGGGCTACAGCGCGTTCTTTGCGTCGCTGTCGAAGTCGTACCGTCAGCAGATCATCGACCGCTTCTTATAACGTGAACCTGATCGATTCCATCCTACTCATCACGCTGCCGATCTGGAACCTCGCGGTCTGCATGATGTACATCGCCGACAAGTCGCGCGCGAAGAACAAGCAGTGGCGGTACCGTGAGCGGACGCTGCTGCTTGGCGCACTGTGTTTTGGCGGACTCGGCGCGTACATCGGTATGCACGCCGTGCGCCACAAGACGCAGCACACGTCATTCCGCATCGTTGTACCGCTCGGCCTCATCATACTCATCGTCGCAACGGCCGCCTATCTCTACTGGCGGCTGTCGGCGATGATATGATGGGCGTTACATACCCAACGCATCCAATAATATATCATACGACTGCACACAGTAGTCGGCTACATCGGGCATATCTGCAACTTCGCCGAAGTAGCACGCGCTGATACCCGCGTTCTTGGCGGCGAGTAAGTCGATGTCCCTGTCGCCAATCATAATAGCCTGTTCGGCAGGGATGCCGTGCTTGTCGAGTAGATACAGCAGTGCGGCAGGGTCGGGCTTGCGTGGGAAGTCCAATCGTCCGGTGATGTAGTCGGTGAAGTGCGCGTCCATTTGGTATCGTTTGATAAACTCCACGGATGACGCGCCCCTGTGCGTGTACAGGTAGTTGCAGCCGCCGCGCCGTACGATTTCAGCGCATACCTCGGCGACATGTGGGAATGGTTTGACCATACTGTCCTCGGTAGCGTCTATACGCGGCTTATAGCGGCGGATGAGATCTTCATCCAGACTGTACTTCTCGGCGTAATGTTCAAGAGCTGTGTACATCGACACTTTCATGCGGCGCATGACATCGTTATAGTCCTCATCTACGCCGTATTCACGCAGTGCCTCAAGGAATACCGCCGCCATCGCGGGATACGTATCGAACAGCGTACCGTCGAAATCCCAAATCACGTGCTTGTACATAGTACCCTCCCTGTATGTGGTTGCACTCACTAAAGAACGTAGGGTATGCCCATCTAAAATGACGTAGGAGCGTTCGTCATTTTAGACGTTTTTCTGTCGTGCCCATCGCCGTAACCCATCTCTTCACTGTCGAGCCACAGCGTGAACGGCCCGTCGTTGACGAGTTCAATCTGCATGTCGCCCCCGAACACACCGTCGGCACACGAACCGTGTTTGGCTCTGCATACCTCGACGAAGTAGCGGTACAGCGTCTCGGCACGTTGCGGCTTCCCTGCGCGGATGAAACTCGGGCGATGGCCCTTGCGGCTGTCGGCGTAGAGTGTGAACTGCGACACGGCGAGCAGCTCGCCGCCCACGTCGGAGATCGACAGGTTGGTCTTGCCGTTGGCGTCGGCGAAGATGCGTAGGTTGCACACCTTTTCAGCCATGCGCTCGACGATGGATTCATCATCGCTATCCATGAACCCGACGAGCAGCAAGTAGCCGTTGCCAATGCGGCTATACTCTGCGCCGTCAATCTCGATACTTGCGCGCTGTACGCGCTGTAATGCGATTCTCATAAGGCTCCTCTTTTGTAGAAATCTACTAAATAAATTGTATCATATGGGATAAAATAAGTAAAGAAAAAGTACTTGACAAATCTATTTTAATAGTGTACTATGTATGTAGTACACTAACACACCATAACGGAGGGAGCATGGGAGGCAAATATGTTATATGCAGACGACCGTCC
>CAYPOE010000068.1:0-10141 GCA_964412285.1 uncultured Eubacteriales bacterium
ACGAACGCGGCATAACGATCGTCGCGGGTATGCCGAATACGTGCGCGGCGTACGCGACGCCTTGCGCGTGGTTGCCGGCCGACGACGCAACGACGGACTCTACCGCACCGTTCTCGCGCAGCGACGCGAGTTTGTTGTATGCGCCACGAATCTTAAACGAACCCGTCTTTTGCTGATTCTCGTACTTGAGGTAGATGCTGCCCTTGCACATCTTGGAGAATGTGCCCGACTTATCGAGCGCAGTCACGTGCGCGACGCCGCGCAGACGTTCAGCGGCGAGTTCGATCTGATCCAACGTGATGTTCATATTGCCCTCCGCACAGATAAAAATAGGCCGCCCACACAGATTTTGTCGTGGGCAGCACGCAAGAATCGAGGATTACGCGTCGAACGCGAACACCTTCGTCGTATCGAGCATGAACGGGAAGTATGCGCCGCAGAGGTTGGACAGCGGCAGCACGTCCTCGTGCAGATGGATACCCAACGTGTCGCGCATGGCGGCGCGGCGGTTCTGGATGCGTTGCCATACATCGGGGTACTCTTTCGCCAATGCGTCGCGCAATGCCGCGTCGGCGAGTACGATGCCGTCCTCGCAGATGCCGCTCGCGATGGGATCGCCACTCGAGCAGATGATGTCGCTCTGGAGGTGCGCAGGCTTCGACAGCGGAATCGTCGAACCCTTGGCGAACGGCGCATTCGTCCACTCATCGCCGCCGATGTAGTGGCCGGGGTTCAGCGTCACGCCGAATGACGGGTCGCCGATGATGCCCATGACGTTGTCGTAGACCTCACCGCTCGATACGCCGACGCGCAGGCTCTCGTACCACGTCGCAATCGCGCGCCAGAACGGCTTGAAGAAGCTGTCAAACAGCGGCTTCACGTCGTCAGGATACGAGTTCAGGTCGTACGCCGCGACGCCGACGCGTGCGCAGAGCGCCCAACGGATTGCATAGCACAGGCCGAACGCTTGCCCCAGTTCGAGCGTACGATCGCCAGGGCTGCGCAGTCCGATCGAGATGTGGTCGCCGAAGTTGAGCATCGGGAACGCCGACGTCGGCGAGAAGTCCGCGCCGCCACAGGTGGACAGCTCGGCCTCGGTGATGCCCGGCTTGATGGCTTTCAGGATGCGTTGCACGACGTTGGCCGCCTTGCACGCATGATACTCGGCGTAGGCGATCTCTTTGGCTGTGCGGATCTCCATACGGATGCCGTCGGGTACGCCTGTAATTGCAGGCAGCAGGTTGCTCACGTTGGGCGTAGCCTTGCAGAGCGCCTGATAGATGTACATGGGTATGTCGTACATATTCTCGGCGTCTGCATCGTACTCGGGGTAGAAATACTTGTAGCCGACGAGTCCGACTTTGGCGTTCGCGTCGATGCCAAGGCCGCCGAAGATTTCATGCAGCGGCTTGAGTTGACCGCGCGGTTGTCCTTGCAAACTAAAGTTCTGGTAGAGGATGCGCTCAATCGGGTATGGTATGATGTCCGAGTATCCAAAGCATTCGTTGCCGAGCAGGATGCTGCGCTTGTCATCAGCTGTGATGACGAACAGCGTCTGCTCGAAGCGCGGCTCGAAGCCTGTGAAGTACTCGACGTTGGCGAAGTGTTCGCGGTCGCCGTAGATCACGGCGTGGGTCAGACCGCGCTGCTTCATGGCGCCGAGCAGCAGTGCGATGCGTTGTTCGTAGTCTGCCGCGTCGAGTGTGACGCGCGTCGGACACTCGTTTTGCAGAAACAACGGATTGGCCGGGACGATGCGTATATTCTTCATCGAAATATACTCCTTGTTAATTTTATATGATTCGTGTCGGGAAGATCGGGTTTTTAGCTTTGGTGTACGGCAGCTGCGTGAGCTGTCCGCACGTATCGCCGGGCGTGAGCGCGAGTACGTTGTGCGCGCACAGCGCCTTGTACGCGTTGCTGATATAACCGCTCTTGAGTACGGCGATTTCGTAGTTCGTCACGGGTACGCCGAGCTGCGCGAGGATGTCGGGGTCGTAGACCTCGACGCGTCGGTCGCAGAATACCACATCGACGCCATGGGTTGTAACGACAGCGTAGTTCGCACCCTTGACGTGCGTCGCGCACTTGACGTGTACAGCAGCGGTCAGCGGCACGATCTCGCCCGTATACGGCACGAGTGTACCCATGTCGAGCGTGACGTCACGGCCTACGTTGGCGGCGGCAACGTTGTATGCGTCTACGTCGGTGATCGCGGCAAAGATCGCGTTCTGCACGCCGAGTTCGATGAGTTGTTGCAGCGCGATCGAAAGGTTCTGCGACGAACCCGCCGTGGGATTGTCACCCATATCCGAGATGATGAATGGGTATTGTCGCGTATGGCGCGCGATGCGGATGCATTCGTCGAACGGATACGCAGGCGTAGAGAAGTCGAGTTCGGGCATGATGGCATCGAACGCGCGGATCAGCGCATCGGCCGCGACTTGGGTCGCCAACGCGTTCGTACCCGTGACGAGCGCAGTCACGCCGTTGTACGGCGAATCCGCCCATGGGAAGCCGATCGCGTACGATGCGCGGAGTACACCGTCGCTCTCGTAGTCCGATAGCGATGCGAATAACTCCTTGGCCGGACTCACAGAGGTTTCCATCATCTCACCCGGGATGAACAGCGGCAGATACGCGCGCGCCGTATGCAGTTTGCCACCATCGCGGAGTGCAATCAACAGCAGCGACGCGGCGGCCGCGCCCGTTTCAGGCTCGTCCTCATGCGGGGCGGTGCGATACGCGGCGAAACCGTCGGCGTAGTCCACCATCGCGCATGATACCGTCGCGTGCATATCGAGCGCGCAGGTGATGGGGACGTCGCCGACGATGCCGCGTATGCGCTCGAGCAGATACCCTTCCGCATCGTCGCAGCCTTCGGCGCACATCGAGCCATGCAGCGCGAGACATACGCCGTCGAGCGGCATAGCACGACGTATGCCGTCGAGTATCTGGGTCGTGATGTGCTCGAACGCGTCGCGCCGAATCAGACCCGACGGCAGCGCCCGCGCGAAGTAGGTCGGTATGACCTCAACGCCGGCAGACCGCAACGTGTCGAGTATGCCGTGGACCACCGTACCGTGTTCGGCGCCGTAGATGGCGTCGCCGCAGTGCAGCCGAAAGTCGGCGAGCGACGTAGTGAGTCGGGTGAATGTATTGGTTTCGTGCATCATGGACGCGACGGCGATCCTCATTGTGACACCTCGTTGAGTTTGGCTTTGTGACGCGTACATTATATCATGCGCACGACTTTTTATCAAGCCACAAACGCGCACATAACAAGCGTTCCCCGCGAAATAACGACTCGGTTATCTCGCAGGGAACGCGCGTTACTGTTGGGGTTCGTCCTCTTGCCCCTCTGACACTTCCACTTCATATGCAGCCTCGGGTTCTTGGTACGAAGTCGGCGCGCCATAGGTTGATACAGGCGCTTGGCCTGCGGCGTCGCACATATAGGCGAATACGCCGCATACCTTGGCGTATACCGCACCGCAGGCGAACAGTACCGCCGTGATTCCGACGTAGATCGTGATATAATAGAGCAGCTGCGGCATAAACTGCTGCCAGTAATACTCGGATATTTGCTCGGGCGTAGCGCCTTGGGCCGCCGCGTCACTAATCAACGTGAGCTGCGGGCGCATGTATAGCGCGAGTTGTACGATGCCGAGAATCAGCACAATGCCCGACAATACATACAGTACGCCGGGGATTGCAGATTTTTTAGATTTCATGCGATTCCTCCTATGTGATGCAACTGTTTGGATATGCGTGTAGACGTATAGAATATTCTGTCAAAGTACCCCCTCTGTTTCTATCATACCATACTTGTCCATTCAAAAGCAATTCAAACGTTTGTATGACGAGATGTTCGCGCAACATTGACAAAAATATACCCGTGAAGTATAATAAATTTGAATACTCTGTGTCACAAGTCCATTTTTATTGCATTCAAACCAAAGTCACTACGTGTACAAAAGCAACTACGTGTGCCGCAGGAAGCGGCACATCTGCTTGTGACTACTGAGGGAGCGTGGAATCATGAAAGTGCAGGGCAAAACATTTTATCAGATCATAGGTATCGTTGCGGCCATGGGGTTGTTATTGCTCATCGTGTTTCTATTCGCCATCCGAGTGATGTGGGGAGAAACCCAGGTCGCAGATAAAAATATAGAAAACATAGCACACAGCAATGCGAGTGCCGTATTGAATACCTTCAACGGCTATATCCATACATTGCGCGGCATAGCCGTCACGCTCGAACCGCTCGAGGATCATCAAACCCCAGATGTTTTGACGATGCTCAATCGAATTGCCCGAATCCAGGGATTCATTCGCTTGACCATTGATTACCCCAATGGCGTCAGCTATACCTCCGACGGCGACGTCTTGGAGGATCCATCGAATGGCGATACGTGCAAGGCCTCGCAAGAACGGGCGTACATAAGTGATGTATCGCCCTCCCGCGTGAATGGCAAGTCCATCGTGAGCATCTACGTCCCCATCTTGGATGTGCAGGGCGAGGCCGTGGCCACCCTGCGCGGGGTCTTGGAGACCGATACGCTCGGCGAATCCCTCAACCTCAACTTGTATGGCGGCGATAGCTACTACTGCGTCATAGACGGCGCAGGCAACTACGTGGCGCACGACCCGCGCCTCGCCATTCAATCTGGCAGCAATTATTTCGACGCGCTCGAACAGTATCTCTTTGAGCAAGATTTCTCAAAGGAGTCTATCGCATCGGCATTCGACGCACAGCAGGAGGTCTCCTCGAGTTTTATCGATCGGGATGAGCCGTATCGCGCATACTTCAAACCCATCGGCATCAACCACTGGATGATGCTCGTCACCGTACCCCAACGGTCCATCCACGCACAAGCCAGTAATAACATCCGATACGCGATGGAGATGATGGGTGCAGTCATATTGGTACTGCTCGTCCTGTTTGCCTGCGTGTACGCATCGCAGCGATCCATGCACAATGCGGCTATGCTCAACGAGAAGTGCTTCCGCGTACTCGCCGAACAGACCAAGAAGGCCATCTTCGAGTGGACATTCCAAGAGAATAAGATCACGGCGCTGTCGAACTTCAATGAGATATTTGGGCGGGACGTAGCCACGCACAACTCCGCGCAGGACGCCTTGACCGCCAAGGTCATACACCCTGACGACGTCGAGATCTTTCAGACTGTATTTTCGCGCATCACCAATGGCGTCAGCGTCGACAGCGAACGTTTCCGCATCATGAACGACGCGGGCGTCTTTCGCTGGTGTGAGCTGTCAGGCATCGTGATCAACGACGAAAAGGGTCGTCCATACAAGGCCGTGGGTTCGCTCGAGGATATAGACGAACAGGTCAGGCGTGAGGAAGCACTCTACGAGGCGGCTCGAATCGACAGCTTGACCAAACTGTACAACAAGAAGGCGGCCGAACTATTGGCCAAGGAAATACTCACAGAGTCTTCAGAGGACAAGATGCACGCCGTGGTATGCGTGGACTTGGATAATTTCAAGAGCATCAACGACAGCTTCGGCCATCAGTACGGCGACGCGGTGCTGATCGAAATCGCGGACGTCATCAAGCAATCGTTTCGTTCGACCGATGTACTCGGTCGGTTTGGCGGCGATGAGTTTATCCTGTTTATCAAGAATATCCCCAATGTAGGATTCATCCGAGATAAGGCGCACAAACTCAACGTCGAAATCAATAGGACTTATACCCAATCCGGCGTATCGCACACCATATCGGCGAGCATCGGCGTGTCCATCTATCCGCGCGACGGTTTGGACTACGAGGAACTTTATAACAAGGCCGATACGGCTTCTTATATTATAAAAAAGCACGGAAAGAATGGCACTGCTTTTTATGGTCAGCAAGAATCATAGGACTTCGCACGTCGATACGAGATCATCGCAAACAAAAAAAGACGACGCGCGTCGTCTTTTTTTTGTGTGTACTCGTACTCGCCTCAGCCTTTGACACTGCCAATGACGAGACCTGTGGTAAAATACTTTTGCAGGAACGGGTAGATCATCATGATGGGCACCATAGCGAGGAACAGCTGTGCCGCGCGGCCCGTCCTGACGTTGAGGCGGCGCACCATCTCGGAGAAGTCGCCGCTTGCGCCGACCATGCGCAGCATACGCTCGAAGTTCCAGAGCAGCGTCTGCAGATAGGTCTGGAGCGGATAACGCTGGTTGTTCTGCATATAGATCAGTCCCGCGAACCAGTCGTTCCAGTGCGCGACGATCGAGAACAGTCCGACCGTGGCGAGCGACGGCAACAGCAGCGGCAACATGATGCGTAAGAGTATGACCATCGGGCTTGCGCCATCGATCGCCGCGGCCTCCTGCAATTCATCGGGCAGACCGCGAATGAAGTTCATCAGGATGATCATGCTGAATACAGGCAATGCGCCGGGCAACACGAGCGCCCAAAGGCTGTTGAGCAGACCCAGCTTGGTGACGGTCAGATACGTCGGGATGAGTCCGCCATTGAGGATCATCGTGATGACGAAGTAGATCATGTAGATGTTGCGACCCATGAGCTTCTCTTTGGGCATGGACAGCGGGTACGCAGTCAACACCATCAGTGTGAGGTTGACGGTGACGCCGAGTACGACGCGCTGTACCGAGATCCAGAGTGCACTGAGGAAACCGCTACCTTTGAATGCGAACTCATACGCACCAAGTGTGAAGTCTATAGGCCAAAACCTGACCATGTTGGCCGACACGGCGTACGGTGCGCTGAACGAAATGGCGAGTAGGTTCAAGAAAGGCAGCACGCAGGTCGAGCAGACGATGATGAGGAATACGATGTTAAAATAATTAAAGATTTGATGCGCCCTTGACTCATATTTCATTGCGATACCACCTCCTTTTAGAATACCCTGTATCCGGCGAGCTTATCGGCCAATACATACGATGTGATGATCATGACGCACGAGATCAGCGACTTAAACATACCTACCGCGGTACCGAGCGAATACTGCGCCTTCTCGATGCCTAAACGATATACATATGTATCGATGATGTCTCCCGTGGAGTAGACGATGGGCGAATACAGGTTGTAGATCTGATCAAAGCCCGCGTTGAGTACGTTACCAAGTGCGAGTACGGCCATGAGGATGACGGTCGGCGCAATGAGCGGCAGCGTGATGTGTATGACCTGACTGAACTTCTTGGCGCCGTCGACGCGCGCGGCCTCATACAGACCCGGGTCGATGCCCGTGAGTGCGGCCAAGTATACGACAGTACCGAAACCGAATGACTTCCAGATGTCGGATATGATCATCGTCCACGGGAATATGCTTGCGTCACCGAGGAACGGTATGCTTTCTCCGCCCATCGACTTGATAAACGTATTGATGACGCCGTCGGCAGACAGGATATCCATCATGATACCCGCCATGATGACCCACGAAATAAAGTTGGGCACATAGATGATGGTCTGGAACGTACGCTTGAGCGCGCTCTGCCGTATCTCATTGAGCAGCAACGAGAAGGTCACGGGCACGATGATGCCACCGATGATCTTGAAGGCCGCGATATAGAATGTATTCCAGATCGTCTGCACAAAGTTGGGCTGACTGAACAGGTACTCGAAGTTTTTGAGCCCTACCCACGGCGACGAAAAACCCAAGGCCGGATTGTACTTCTGGAATCCGATGATCAGACCGTATAACGGGATATAGTTAAAGATGAATATGAGTACGATAGCCGGCACGAGCATCAGATGAAACTGCCACTGCTGGCTGAATTTTTTCATAAATCCGTTCACCAAACCATCCTCCTTTTAGAGTAGTTATCGGAACAAAGTAACAAATTGCTTGCAGGGCGCAACAATTCGCGCAAGTCATCGCAAATCGCTATACCCCCCGCAAGCAACCGTGTTACCTGTTATTGCCAATATTGCTTTACCTTAGAGGAATTACAACAGAAAAATTACAATATCTTAAGCGTCGTAAGATTATTTCGTGCCATACATGTCGTTGACAGCCTTGGTAGCTTCGTCGCCACCGGCAGCCTTCCACTCAGCGACGAGTGTATCGAAGTAGTCAATAGGCTCGACGCCCATGATGATCTTGGTGAAACCTTCGGTCAACAGGTCATTGAGCGTTGTACCATAGTCGAGGACTTCCTGCGGCGAGTTGCCCCAGAGCTTGGACTTGAGCAACTGGTTGTTATCAACATAATCGCAAGCCATGACGAGCGACGCGCGATTCTGACCCATCTGCAAGAAGCGGCCGATGGAGTTGAAGTCCTTGTCGTTGTACCACTTCATGATCTC
This sequence comes from uncultured Eubacteriales bacterium, assembly GCA_964412285.1. Taxonomy (GTDB): domain Bacteria; phylum Bacillota; class Clostridia; order Monoglobales; family CAYZNM01; genus CAYZNM01. Next base: position 8,291 of record CAYPOE010000068.1, read on the forward strand.
GGTATAATATGCAACAGCATAACCTGTGGAGAAGTTTTCTTCTTTTGTATTGATCGCAGAGATAACCTCTTTGATGTCGCCGTACGAGTGGAACATGATCTTGAACGGACCCGATGTGTGGTGGATGTCGTTCTCGGTGAACGGCAGAACATCCTCGATCGGCACGCCCTCGGGTACTGCATCGTTGAGCCACCAGATGTAGTAGTCGTTTAACTTAACGAGCACCTCAGGATTCTTGCAGCCCTTGGATACGACGTTGTAACCGCCGTTGGGGAAATTGATCGGATACATGACCTTCTCGCCGTCGACCGACGGCAGATCGTACGCCTCAAACCATGTACCGTCGCCTGTTACTTTGTAAGCGTCCTGTAATACCCAGCTGTACCAGTTCTCACCTGCGATAAAGCCGATGTCACCGTTGATGAGATCGGGCTTCATAGCCTCGAAGTCCAGTGTAGCGAAGTCCTTGCGGACGAGGCCATCTTTGTACCACTGCGCCCACTGTGCGAGCATGGGCTTCATCTCGGGCATGATACCGCCGCGGACGATGTTGCCTGTGCCATCATCAAGCCACGCACGCGGATACGCATGGAACGACGGAGCTAAGTAGTAGAAGCAGTTCAGAGCCTTGTCTAAAGCAATGGCATATTCCTTGCCATGCGTCTCTTTGAAGCCGCGCAGCAGGGTGTCGAAATCCGCGATCGTCTTGATCTCAGGATTACCCGCTTCTTCCATCCAGTTCTTCTTCAGCCAAAGGAACGACGTCGAGCACTCGTAACCGTAGTGCAGCATGGGAATACCCATCAGCTTGTCACCTTCGAAAGCGGTCTCGAAGATGTCGGGATCCTCAACTTCCATCATGCGCTTCATGCTCGCTGACGCATACTTGTCGTAGGACGGCTTGAGGTCTTGAACCATATCAGCCTCGACGAGCTGCTGGAACTGTACGTTGTTGCAGGAGAACATGTCGGGCAGCTGCTTCGATGCGATGGACAGGTTGAGCTTGGTGTCGTATTCGCTCGATACCCATTCGGTCACGACTTCTACATTGAATACATCCTTGAACGCTTTCGTCCACGGATTGTAGTAGATGTCCATGCCTTCGGGATACCTTGCGGTGGATACTTCGCCGTTAACGATTGTGACCTTAACGGTCTCTTCATACGGGTACTTCCAATAACCCTGGGGATCATCGGGATTGCCTTCGGGCTTTGCTTCTGTTGTGTCGGCTGGTGCGGTTTCCTTGTCGGTGGCGTCTGTCGCGGCAGTGGTATCCGTCGACGTAGACGAACCCGTACTCGACGACGAGCACGCGGCCACAGATAACACCATGAAAACGGCCAATAACAGACTAAACAAACGTTTCTTCACTGTACATCCTCCCTATTGGTTGCTGTTTTTGTGAATAACATACACAAATCTTGCCCATTAAACATGAATATTATATAATAAAGTTGGATTCTTGTCAAGACAATTTTGGCACAAGCTCACCCCGAAAAATTACAGCAAATAAGGAGCTTACTTAACAGGTGTCCGAGGTGCAGAAAGTGGGGGTTTCAGCTTCCGACAAGCATCCTACAAATAAATTAAACGCATAAAACAACAAAGCCTCCCTCAACGCTGTGATACGATCTATAAACCGACGTCACATTGCGAAGGGAGGCTTTGCTACGCACTGAAAAACATAAATTTGGGGTGAGTGATGGGATTTGAACCCACGACCTCCAGGGCCACAACCTGGCGCTGCTAACCAACTGAGCTACACCCACCATACTACAAACTACGGCCATTCAGTACGATATGGAGCGGGTGATGGGAATCGAACCCACACCATCAGCTTGGAAGGCTGAC
>CAYPOE010000069.1:0-10060 GCA_964412285.1 uncultured Eubacteriales bacterium
TATCTGTATCGTAGCTCAGGCAGTTCTTGAGACTCTCGGTACCCTCGACCGCATCGAACAGCACATAGTACACGTGTTCGCTCTGGTAGTAGTTGACGTTGAAGATCACTTCGTTCGCGCCCACGACGATCTCGTCGCGAACATCGCGGCGCACGAAGCCACGGTCGAGCCGCCCCTGATCCGCAATGACGATCGACTTGCCGTTGAGCGTGACGCCCGCGACATTCATGCGCTCGGTCTCGAGGAACAGGCTGTCGGGGATCTCTTTGACCGTGAACGTATACTTGAGGTAGATCGTGCCGTTGCGACGCTCGCGCAGCAGCCGATCCGCGATGGCCATGACGGGCATGGGATGCGTGTACGTGACGCCGTCGTACGAGATGCACGCGTAGTCGAGGGTCAACGCGTTCTCCGTCGCATGAATGACGGTCGCACTGTCGTCGAGGCGCACGGGATCGGTTGCGTACGCTTTGGGTTGCGCGGACGAAGCGCCGTCGTCGAGCATGACGACGTAGCTCTGGTACGCGTCAAACCGCAGCGGTATGCGGATCATGTCGTCGCCTACGCACTCGAAGTACAGCGGCGCGTATTCGCCGCTCTCGAGGTTGAAGAGCTTCGCACCCTTGGCTTTGACTGTGAACGCCGTATCGTAACCCGTTGTATCGGACAGATTGACCATGTACAGAAAGTCGCCGAACGCCGACTGTCTGTACGTTGAGCGAATCTCGGTGTCGGTATGTTCGATGCGCACGGCGGGGTTGCGCATGTCGTCGAATGCGACGTTGGAGCGGAGGAAGGAGAGGTCAGCTTGCTCGCCCTCGATGTAGAGCGGCGCGTCGCCCTCGACGTAGAGTTTGCCGCCATTCGCAAGATAGACCTTGAGCAGCTCGACCGTGTTGCGGTCGATGACCTTCATGCCCGCAGGGATCACAACATACGCGTAGCGGCACAGTCCCATGACGAGCCTGTCGCCATCGACCTTGCCGTGGCGTTCGAGCAGCCACTCGTCCATGTAGTGGTGGCCGATGTTGGCCGCGCCGAAGCGTTCGATGCACTGCGCGAACGCAGTTTCCACGTCGGCGATGGATTCGCCATCGGCGGCGCGGTTGTATGTGAGATACGCGGTGCGGATCGGGTGCAGGATACCGACGTGGGCGACCTCGTGGCTCTCGGCCAACATGTAGCCGAGGCGCGTGAAGTACTCGTTGAAGTAACCGAACTCGGTGATCCACGGCGTCTGCTCGCCGAAGAAGGTCGGGTGATCGCGCTTCTTCTGTCCGCCGATCGAGTACGGGTACAGGTGCTGACACATGAGGTTCACGCCGTGGACGTACTGCATTTCGGCGATGCGTTTGAGTTCGCGCGGCGTAACGTCCCATCCCGTGCAAGCGAAGGTCTCGGTCATGACCTGTTTGCGGCCGAGTTGCTGCGACGCCGACGATACCTGTCGTGGCCCCAACTCGTTGGCGATGCCCCGGCCCAGCCAGTCGATGCCCGGGATGTGCTCGTACTCATAGAACGGCATGATGCCCGCGCAGCACCACATCTGCCCGTAGAACGTATTTTCTTCGACTGCATGGCCCGTGAGCTTACAGCCATGCGACTCGCACCAATCGTAGATGCGTCCGACGAAGTTGACTGTGAACAGTCGGTTCATGAGGTTCCAGTAGCGGTAGCGCAAGCGGTACGACTGCTTGCAGTCTACGAAGAGCGCGCCGAGGTCGTCGAGGATGTCCGCGTCGTATCGTTCGCGATATGCGGCGTGGATCACGGGCGTATACGCGGTGTCCCAACGGAAGTACTGCGGCTCGTCGGTGAAGAAGCCGAGCATAGCGCCGCCGAAGTCTTGCTTAAATAAGTCGTAGTACTTCTCGTGCGTCTCGTTGATGAACTGCGTCACGACGTCGGGGTTGCAGACGTCGACGACGGACGCGTTGGTCTTGTCGTAGAGGCAGAGGTAGCTTGCGATATGCGCGTCCTGCGCGTGGATGCGTACGAGATCGTCGCCTGACAGATGATATACGGCGAGCGCGCCGGGATCGAATGCGTCTTTGGTTTCGCACGTCAGGTAATGCGCCCAGTTGGTGCTGTCCTCGAGCAGCTTCATGCCCGCAAACCCGCTCGGCCAGCCGTTCTCGTCGTAGCACCACGCGTTCATATTCTGCTTCTTCGCTTCGTCGATGCACGCGGCGACGCAGTCCATCCACGCGTCGCCCATGTATTCGGTCTTAAGCCCGCCGCGCGCGTGCATGAAGAATCCGCCGATGCCCACGGATTTCATATGTTGTATCTGTCGCCGAAGCTCGTCGGGTTTCAGGTCGTCGTTCCAACTCCAGAACGGTATGCTGCGGTAGTCGCGCAGATCGCCCGACAACTGTCGTTGTAGATCCATTGGTGAGTCCCCCTTAGACTGCTGCAATTTGTTGCAATTGGATATAGTATGATACCACGGGCGTATCCAAGAAGTCAAGAACCGTTTCGGTCTGCGCATGACCGATGCACGATAAATGCAGACGATCAAGAAAACCGCAACGAGAACGAGAAACCGTTATACATCTTTACATCATTGCTATTCTATTGCTATTCTCTATTTTTAGCTCTTTGGCGTGGTTTCCGCTAATACGGATGCAGGCGTTGTGTGAGATCTAATTTACGAACACGGCCTAGTGAGATTGGATAATATTCTCGCACGTTTGTTGCAGTACCACAAACACAACGCAGAATTCTATTTGCCATAAGCACGCTCGTGAAAAAGTCTTATCAAATAGGGGAAAAACTATATTGGGTTTGAGGATGTGTTTTTTTGTTGCTTTTGAACGGGTGGTGTGGTATAGTTGATACATAAAAAACAAACTGGTAAAGCCAGAGCGGGAGGTCTCCTCATGCATTATTTCCGTAAGATCGTCGGTGAGCGGCTGTATCTCTCGCCATTTGACGCCGACGATGTAGAGATTTATACCAAATGGGCGCAGTGGATGAACGATAGAACCGTCGCCGATTATTACGGAGGGTATCACAAACTCGTATCGTTAGCGAGCGCGAAAACCACTCTTGACGAATTAAGGGGATACCGCTTCGCCATGGTACTCCTTGACGGTGATCTCCTAATCGGACACATCAGTTTGCATGACATCGACCATATCAACCGCAATGCCTTTCTCGGCATTTTTATCGGCGAAGAGGAGCATCGGAACAAAGGATACGGCGCTGAGGCTATTCGGTTGGTTCTGGGCTACGCATTCAAAACATTGAATCTTCACAACATCATGCTCTCTGTCCACGCAGACAATGACGCCGCCATCAACTGCTACAAAAAGGTAGGTTTCCAAGAAGCCGCGCGGCGGCGCGAGGGGATATTCAAAGACGGCAAGTACATCGATAAGATGTACATGGATATATTGGCGCGCGAGTTCGAGGGATAGGGAATCACATATTCGAGGTAATATATGCGTCACAGGCTTATGTACAGGAAAAATCCAAAGAGGCTATGCTCCATCCAAAGCCATTCGCCAATCGTCAGCGACGTTTGTATGGAGTAGAAAAAGTCGCTGACAAGCGTGGCTTTGCTTCAAATACCACTGTATTTTGAAAAGGAGCCAATGACTATGGAAACAAATCAGGTAATGCTATCTCACGTTTGTGATGGTTTGCCCAACCGCGATTCATTCACTCGGATTGAATCCATTCGCAAAGGCGTGTCGGGTGACAAGAAGTATCGGCTCGACACAGAGGATGGTCGGCGTGTATTGCTGCGCGTTTCAGACATCGAATCATACGAACGCAAGCAGACCATGTTCGACATGATGCGGCGCGTCGCCGCACGCGGAGTATCGATGTCGCGCCCGATTGATTTCGGCGTCTGTAATGACGGTAAGAACGTATACCAGTTGTTGTCTTGGTGCGACGGCGAGACGGCGGATGTTGTATTGCCTACAGTATCCGAGACCCAACAATACGCAATCGGCATCAAAGCTGGACACAATCTTAGGTTGATACACAGCATCCATGCGCCAGATGGGTTGGAGGATTGGTATGACCGTTTTGTAGGTACAAGCGACGGGCGCATCAAGGCGTTTTCCAAGTGCGGCGTACTGATTGACGGCAGCGACAGAATCCTTTCATACTACGAAGAAAACCGTCATCTGCTGCGCGGACGTCCGCAGTGTTTGATCCACGGCGATTATCACAATCAAAACTTATTGGTGTCAGAGAGCCACGACATCGCGATAGTGGATTGGGAATTACTAGACCATCTCTACGGTGATCCGTGGTCGGAGTTTAATAGAATACTGCATACAAATCTTGTGCCGCATTTTACGACGGGTATGCTGCACGGTTACTTTGGTGGCGAGCCGCCGGAAGAGTTCTGGCGCATACTTGCGCTTTACCTTTCGACTGGCGCTTTGATGTTACTCTCATGGTCGGTCTATGTTGAGCCGAGGTTTTTGGAAGAGAGCAAGCAAACGGCACTGAATGTCATGCAATGGTTCGACGGTATGCGTAGTCCGATACCGACGTGGTATGGGAAACACTTGGCATACTCCGTATGCAAGACTCTGTGATGAGTTCAACCAATTAGTATAACCGATTCAGCCCTCTTTCGTGGGCGGGGTTGTTATTTTTGCACAGTAATACTGCGATAGTGCGGTTTTCGAGTTTGTAGGGGGTTTCGTTTCAGATGCTACAGGAACAGAATTTGATGTATAGCAGACGTTTTGTAGTAACCGTCTCGTTATCGAAAGTGAAATCCCCTACAACCGTTCACAGAGTTGGTCTTCGACGAAAGAGTTACCCATTTCCGTACATACACGTATACCCATCCCCCACACTACCATCTGCTTTCGCAGGCGGTAGTGTGGGTGGACGAATACGGCACTGCACAATGGCGACGTATTGTGCGCCTATTTCTGCTTTGGACAATCCTTTGTGTGCGGTACGGTAAAGATCGTACGTACACGATCTCGACCTCGGATGTCAGTTGTACCCGTAGATCTTGATGAGCTGCTTGACGGGGTAATAGTACGCACTGACAGGGAAGTTCAAGTAATCGGCGGTATTCGACGCGACGAGGTAGTCGATGACATAGCCGTCACTGTCGCGGATGACCTCGGTGATTAGGACTGTGTGCCGCCACGTTTCAGACGTACCGAGATGGATGACGTCGCCAACCTCGCCGCCGTCGTAGGGTACGTCGACCGACGCTACCAGACCGTACCCCCTGTTCTCCTTGGCATAATTGTAGAACGCATTGACCTCGGTCCATGCCGGTGAACGCCCGCTGCTGTTGTACGATGAGTTCGGTGTATCGCCGTACCACTTCCAGAGACCCGGCTTGGTGTAGTCCATGGGTACGCCGCCTGCGAGCAACGCTTGCGATACGAAGTTCTGACAGTTGCCGCCGATGCTGTCGTACTCGTACCACTTGGGATTGCGCTGTCCGACCCACTGCCGCGCGTATGCGACTGCCGCGTCGCGGTCATACGCGTGATCGACCGCCGGTTGCGTGATGGGCGGCGAGTCGCCGCGTTGTACGAGCGATTCTGTGGCTTGCGCCAATAGTTCTTGCTGTCGTTGCCGCATACGCTCCATGTAGCCATCCTCGTCGGCGCCGCCCACGAACGAGCGTCCGAACAGGATGTTGGTTAGACTGTCCGATTGTCTGTGCGAACGAAGATACCACTGCCCATCCACCTGGGTAAGGACGAAGTTGTGACGTACATTGTACGCTACAGTCTGCGCGTCGGGACACATCGCGAAGTTGACCGTATAGGTATCGTACGCGCGCACACTGATGTCGCCGTCCTCGTTCACCTCCACACTGCGCACGTTGAGGTAGAAGTCGTAGGCTGTGAGTCGGTAGTCGGCATCCTGCATGGCCCGTATGCCGATGGGTACGCCCCACAATATAGCGTTGACCTCGGCTTGCCCCTGCGCGTCGGGTGCGAATAGCGATGATGGGTCATGTACCTCGAGTGTCGCCAGCGACTCAAAGTACAGCTGCATGAAGTTGAACAGCAGCTGTTCCTGCTCGTCAGACAATTGCGCATTGCCTGCGTAGGATATTGTCCCACTGCCATTGCACTCGATCGCGGCGTCGCGCGGCGTGAGCAGCTCTTGTATGTACGCGCCGGGCATACCATAGGACACAGGTGCGGGCAATGGAGCGGAAGACGCCGTCCGCGGCAGCATCACATATACGCACAGACAGGGCAACAACAGACAGGGCAGCAGTCGTTTCATAATGTACCTCCATATCGTTTGTAGTATGTATCGGGATCGCCCGGCGCATTGCGCCCGTTCGCGCAACGCGCCATGTGACGCGGTTCAATATTGTTCACGCATACTGACGGTCTTGGCAATGGGGCGACCGTTCAGGAAGTCCTCGACGTTGCGGCACATGATGTCCACGATCGAGTCATGCGTAGCGGGCAGACTATCCCCGCCCGACACGTGGGGCGTAATGATGACGTTGGGCAGTCGCCAGAGTTCATGGTCGGGTGGCAGCGGCTCGGGATGGGTGACGTCGAGTCCTGCACCGCCAATGCGCCCGTCGCGCAACGCATCACAGAGTGCGTCGGTATCAATCACGCTACCGCGCCCCACGTTGAGGAGGATGGCATCCGGCTTCATCCTGTCGATGAGGTCGCGCGAGATGAGTCCCGCCGTGCGATCGGTAGCGGGCAGCGACACCGCGATGCAGTCACCCCGCCCAATGACGTCGGGCAGCCTGTCCACGGTATAAGCCTCATCGACATACGGCAGTGTATCGCCGTCGGTACGCCGAACGCCGATCACGTACGCGCCCAACGCTTTGGCGAGCGCGGCGTACGAACCGCCGATGTCGCCGAGTCCCACGCAGATCACGGTACTGCCGTGGATCGACGTGACCTGACCCGCGCGTTGCCATACGCCGTCCCGCATGTGGTCGCGGTAGATGTGGAGGCGCTTGATGAGCATCAAATGCATACCGAGCATCCACTCGGATATCGCGAGGCCGTACGCGCCCGACGCATTGACCAAAATGATCTGCTTGTTTACATAACAATCTATGTTCGTATATCCGTTGACGCCCGCCGACATCAGGTGCAGCAGTTTGAGGCGTCCCGCTCTGGGCAACAGCTGCGTAGGCGGATTGCCGAGAATCACGTCGTAGCCCGCGATGGCCGCGTCGTTGTGTATATCGCGTACGACGTCGAGGTTGCAACCGTACCGCACGGCGAGTGCCTGCAATCGTGCGGTCTGCACGTCGTTGAATCTTGCATATAAACCGATGTGACAATTACACATATTCCACCTCGTATTCCAGTATATTGTATTATACTATATTTCCTGTTTAATGACAAGTAAACGCTGTATAGATTGCAGATCTTTATTTTTCTGCGAGAATCAATATACTATAAAAAACATACTGTAAAATCAGGAAGAAGAAACTACTTTCATTTTGTTGTGTAATGTGGTATAATGTGAGAAGATAAGTAGAATCAAGGGATCAATCGGCATGAAGATATAGGATAAACGTTACACGGCGGGTTTCATGTTTGACTCTCTTGATCTTGAAACAGAACAACATCATACGGAGGGGCGTATGTTTGGCAAACAAAAGGATAGCAGCGAGTCCACCATTCGCATCCACACCCTGATCAGCCAAGAGGCTACGTTCGAGGGTAACATCACCATGACGGGCAACATCAAGGTCGATGGCAAGATGGTCGGCAACACCGTCACCGACGGCGGTTATGTCACGGGTGATGCAGCCGTGGTCAACGGCAACGTACAAGCGGGCAGTGTCATCTTCGCAGGCACGCTGACAGGCAATATCCATGCGTCCGGCGCTGTCACATTGAAGGCGAGCGCGGGCGTCAAGGGCGATATCAAGGCGGCGAGTCTGATCGTCGAACCCGGGGCGCGCTTTTCGGGACATTGCAGCATTGGCGATTCCAAGCAGGATGAATAGGGCTTCGTGCGGATGCGCGAGCAACTTGATCAAATAATTGACAATGCTCTATACCCTGTGGTATAATATACGCGTAGGGAAATACGGATACGGTGACGTTGTACTATGAAGGATACCGCGTATATTGAGCGTACGGACGAGGAATTGGTTGCACTGTGTCAGTCGGGCGACCATGCCGCGTTTACTGTACTCATGCAGAGGTATAAGGCATTGGTGCGTTATCGTGTGCGCATGTACTATATCGCGGGCGGCGACGAGGACGATCTGCTGCAAGAAGGCATGATCGCACTGTATAAGGCCGTGGGTGATTATTGCCCGGACAAGCAGACGTCGTTTCGATCATTCGCCGAATTGTGCGTGACGCGTCACTTGATCTCCACCATCAAGAAGGCCGCGCGTACCAAGCACACGCCACTCAATACGTTTGTACCGCTTGATGTGACGGCGGTCGACGAAGGGTCGTTGCCGTATGCGACCGACCTGACGCCGCTCGAACTACTGTTGCAGCGTGAGAACAACGAGCAGTGGCTACGCGACATCCACGAGCGCCTATCGCCGTTGGAATGCGACGTGTTGCATCTGTACATGGAAGGCTATAGCTATAACGAGATAGCGGGCGCACTATCGCGCAATCCCAAGACTGTGGACAACGCGCTGTCGCGCATCAAGCGCAAACTCCGCGCATAGGCGCGATGCATTTGACAGAGTTGTGTGTTGAACTGGTTATGTATACAAAAATAAGGCTCTTTCCGGATCGGCCGCTATTGCAAAGGGATGGTTCGGAGGTTTGGAGAGAGCCGTATGATACAGCAATTTTGAATCGTAAGCGGGTATAGCTTAGTGGTAGAGTCCCGGCTTCCCAAGCCGGCTGTGCGGGTTCGATTCCCGTTACCCGCTCCATAGTTTTTCAAAAGAAATTGATTTTTACACGTAACAACGAATAACTAAGGGAGGCTTTTCTGTGGCAGACTACAAGGCAGACTATAAGGCTATGTATTATCACTTAGCAGGTCAAATGTCAATTGCCATCGAGGCATTAGAGGGGCTTGTTGCCATTACTGAAAGACTCAAAAAAGCACAGCAGCTTACGGAAGATTTGTTTATAAACTGCGATGATGATTATTTAGGCGATGAAGTTGAAAAGAAATAATTCTTTAAGTTTATCGTAAGTTCTTTTGACTCACAAGTGCATATGATTGCGGAAGGCATACCTGTTGAGTTTGGTATTTACCAGATAGGTAGTGTGGCGAGCGATTGGTGCAAAAAGAAGGTTGGGGTTTTGTGCGCGAAGTATATATATCCGAGTCACACCGAGGCTACGGATGCGGTAAGTCATTGGCGGCGCACATGGAGCGCACGGATGAGATCATCAACGAGGACATGATTACGTTAATTAAATACATATGATGGCATTAAACGACGCACAAATCCGACTGATCATCCTCTATATGCTCAAGGCGCACGGCATTGCCATGTCCGAGACCCAGCTCACCGATGCGCTCGTACACGAGCGCATCCTCGACTACTTCACCATGATGCAGCATTTGCGCGAAATGGAAGGGTCGTCGCTGATCGCGATGTACGAGGTGCGCGACGCGATGCACTACACCATCACCAACGACGGCGTCGAGATGCTCAAGCTGTTCTCGGGACAGATCCCGTCTGTCTTGCGCGACGGACTCAACCAGTCGGCCGAGCGGATGCTCAGCAACAGTCACCCCGAGCGGCTCATCCATGGCGAGGTCATCACGCTCGACGTGGGGCGGTACGCGGCGGCGGTACGCATCAACGAGGGTGGTATACCGCTCTACGAGATGCGCATCTACGCAGGCAGCATCACGCAGGCACAGAGTTACGCGTCCAAGCTGCGTTCGCACGCGCTCGAACTCTACAAGATGACGCTCGATTACATCACGGATCAAGACCAAGAATAAGCGACAGTCGATGTGACTGCCGCTTATTCTTGGTTCTATTTAAATAATTCATGCGAGCAACCTATAGATGTTGATGTCGTTGGACTATTCAACTTCTTCGACAGAAAGCTCTGATGAAGTCTCGCCTTCATTTATTGTGGAACGAGGTGCGGCACTGAAAGAAGTTTATCCG
>CAYPOE010000070.1:0-10038 GCA_964412285.1 uncultured Eubacteriales bacterium
GGGCGCCTGTAACATTTGCGTTTGTGACCAAATCCCATCACAATGCATAGGATATTATGCGGTATCATATACGTCAATCCGTATGTCGCCCCTCGCAGGGCGGCTGCCGACATAAGTCAACAGGGGGTAGTATTGAATGGACATCAATCAATTGCTGTCGAGCTTAGACATGAAGCAGTTGCAGGCACAACTGTCATCGTTGGATCAGTTGATGAAAACGCCCGAGGGGCGCGCGCTGCGTGACCGACTGTCCAAGATCGACACCAAAGAGCTATTGCACCAACTCGAAGGCTTCGAGCGCGCCAAGGGTATCTCGACCGATGAGCTGCTCAAACGTATGGGCACCGACAAGCAAATCTTAAAACAGATCAATGCATTTTTGGATTCACAGGGTAAGTAACAAGCACGTAAGCAACGTACATAAGAGCATGACACCATCGTTACACATCATACGCCGACCACCGCCGTTATATTGCATAACGGCGGTACGCGTTGGCGGGATATGGAGCGATTTATGGCCAACGAGTTAGACGCAGCCATCAATCAGATCAAAGACATGTTGTCGACTGATCAGGGGCAACAGACCATCTCCTCGATCATCAGCGGACTCACAGGCGGAGGCGATCCACCGGCGGTCTCGTCTTCTTCTTTGTCCACGACGTCCACGACGCCGGATGTGTCGCCTTCGACGTCGGCGGCGTCGACGTCGCCACTATCGGGGCTGGGCGCGCTGATGAGTGGCGGGGGTCTCGGCGACATGATGGAGCTTTTCAATAAACTGTCGCATATGGGTGACAACGATGCGGGCGTACGATTGCTCAACGCGCTACGTCCGTTCATCAGCGAGGAACGCCACGGGCACATCGATGACGCCGTACGCATCTTGCTCGTCACCAAACTACCTAAGATGTTGAAGTAAAGGAGCCGATATGTATAGACAATACGCGAGCCCCTTTGAGGAATCCACCGTCAAGCACGGCAAAGTGTATGTACGCGGCGAATACTATCCCGATCTATCCAACGATGCGCCCGAGCCGATACCCGTGGCCGCTGTGGACGCGTTCACGGACGCCCCACTCACAGCCGATACACCATCGGATCAAGCGGAGGGCCAGTCGCAACAGCCCGTCGGACGTACCGCACGGCGCGCCGTGCTCGACTCCATCGCCCAACGTTCCGCGAACGCCGAACGCAATGCGCGTATGCAGCAAGAACCCGTCCCACAGGAGGACGCGCCGCCGCCTCAACCGAATCCGCCATCTCCAAGCGGCGCAGGGTTGCCGTTTGGAGATGGCATCATGAATCTCTTGCGCTCGTTGGCCCAGGGCGGCGCGGACAGCCTATTGATACTCGCACTCATCGTACTGCTATTCGACAGCGAACACGAGGACTCAATGCAGCTTGCGTTGGCGCTGGGATACCTATTGTTCCGCAACCTCACCCATGGAGATGCCGTATGAGCCCTCTCCAAGCCCTACTTTGGGGTTTGGAGAGGGCTTTCTTGATGCATTCAGCTCGCATTGCATAGTTGTATATCCGACTCTTTTATGATATAATTATACCATCCTGTATAAATATGACAAGGGGTGCATAATATGGAAAACTTCGTAATTGATTCCATCATGAACAGGCGCAGCATACGCCGCTATAAGGATACGCCGATCGATGAGTCCGCACTTAACACCGTATTGCAGTGCGCGGTCAACGCGCCGAGTGCGCGTAACCTGCAACCATGGGACGTCGCTGTCACGAGCGACAAGGCCTTCATCGACGATTTTGCACAAAAGACCAATGAGGTCATGAAGAACGACCCCAACCTGTCCGCACGCGTGAGCGACGCGTACCACGTGTTTCATCATGCGCCGACCGTGCTATTTGTATCCGGCCATACCGACAACGACTGGAATAACATCGACTGCGGTATCCTTGCCGAAAACGTATGCCTCGCCGCCGAATCCTTGGGACTCGGTACCTGCATCGTAGGATTCATACGCGTGCTGTTGGGTTCGGAGTATGCGCAGACGTACATCGAAAAATTTGGCGTACCCGTTGGCTACAAGCCACTCTTCGCGATCACGCTCGGTACACCCGACGAGACGCCCGACGCCAAGCCGCGTGACGCCGCTAAGATTCGATTCATTTAACAAATTTTAGCAGAACTACCCATTTATCCTTTTATATTCATATATATTCGCGCATATAATAGATGTGCGGCAATAGGCAGATAGAAACAGGGTTCACGTACGCATTGCGTGGGCGCTGATGGATACGAGATGAATACGAAAGGATACCCATGATGAAACGTTTGATACTCGGTGCCGTGACACTGACACTCATGATGTGCGCAATTCCATTCTACGCCATGGCGAAGCGTGATTCGTGCGATACATTATGCAAGGACGAGTACCACAAAATCAACACCAACTGGGACAAGCTCACTGACAAGCAGCGCGACGAGATCTATACGCTCTGCGACGAGATGGACGACATCCGCGAGGATATCATCGAGAAGTATGTCGAGTACGGTGTGTTGAGCAAAGACGACGCCGCCGCACTCCGACAGCGCGTCGAGGAACATGGCACACGTCTGCGCGAACAGCGACTCATGCCGCTGTCGTACCTCATGCGTTGTCGACCCGACAAAGCGCGTCCTCGCTCGCAGGAAGCGGTCAGACAGAACAATAGGCGCGTCTACGACAGCAGCCCCAACGTCGTCGAGCTGTATAAGTATTAGTTGTCTTAAATACCGCATAATGTTGCCTATAAATATACAAATTGGTGATTGACATTTTCATGTACTCGGAGTAATATAATATGTGGGGAAATCAGTTCATCAATTTAATTATTATATATAGTATATATAACATGGTAACATTATGCGATTAGGGCTTGATATTGGCTCCACAACGATCAAATGCGTCGTCACGGACGATGCTCACAATATAGTGTATACGCAGTACAAGCGTCACCTTGCCAACATACTGGAAGCAGCCACGGATATGCTGGGGGGCGTCGCGCCCTACGTCGGCGACGAACCGCTGTACGTCAGCGTATCGGGCAGCGCGGGGTTGGGTCTCGCCGAAGGTCTCGGCATACCGTTTATCCAAGAGGTCTACGCGACCTCGCTCGCCGTCAAGGCACTCGCGCCTGACACCGATGTCGTCATCGAACTCGGCGGCGAGGACGCCAAGATCCTGTTCATGACGGGCGGCACCGAGGTACGCATGAACGGTTCGTGTGCAGGCGGAACCGGCGCGTTCATCGACCAGATGGCGACGCTGCTCGGCATGGACGCGTCGCAGCTCAACGAACTCGCCAAGGACTACGACGAGATTTACGCCGTCGCGTCACGATGCGGCGTGTTCGCCAAATCCGACATACAGCCGCTCCTGAATCAGGGTGCGCAAAAGAAAGACATCGCCGCGAGCATCCTCTACGCCGTAGTGAGCCAGACCATCGCGGGTCTGACGCAAGGGCGTGAGATTCACGGCAACGTGCTGTATCTCGGAGGCCCGCTGACCTTTCTATCCGAGTTGCAGAAGGCGTTCAACGATACGCTGAAGTGTGACGGCGTGTGTCCCGAACATTCGCTGTACTACGTCGCACTCGGCACGGCTATGTCGCCGACCTGTGGCTCTTATACTTATCGGAAACTCATGAGCCTGTTGTCGTCATACAAGCCTGTCGCACACTACGGCGAGACACAGCCGCTCTTCGCGGACAAGGCCGAATACGCTGCATTCTTGGAGCGGCACAGTCGCGCAGCCGTACAGCGCGGCGACCTGCTTTCGTACGACGGCGACGTGTACGTCGGCATCGACGCGGGTTCGACGACGGTCAAGCTCTGCGCGACCGATGCAGACGGCAGACTGCTGCATACGGCGTACGCGTTGTCCGACGGCAATCCGGCCCGTATGGTCAAAGAGTATCTGCTCGACTTGTATCGCAATAAGCCCGACGTGCGCATCAAAGCGGCGGCGGTCACGGGTTACGGCGAAGAGATCGTACAAGGCGCGCTCTGCGTCGACTACGGCGTAGTCGAGACCGTCGCGCACCTCTACGCGGCGAAGGCATTCTGCCCTGATGTAGATTTCCTGATCGACATCGGCGGACAGGACATCAAGTGCTTCAAGATCGACGACGGCAACATCGACAGCATCTTCCTCAACGAAGCGTGTTCGTCGGGCTGTGGCTCATTCTTACAGACGTTCGCGATGTCGCTCGGCTACGACCTGCCTACGTTTGCCGCAATGGGACTCTTCGCATCACATCCCGTCGACCTCGGTTCGCGCTGCACGGTGTTCATGAACAGTTCGGTCAAACAGGCGCAGAAGGATGGCGCACTTGCATCAGACATCTCTGCTGGACTCTGTCGCAGCGTCGTACGCAACGCGCTGCACAAGGTCATACGCGTACCAGCAGGTCAAACGCCAGGCAAACGCATTGTCGTACAGGGCGGCACGTTCTACAACGACGCAGTACTCCGCGCGTTCGAGCTCGAACTCGGACAGCAGGTCATACGTCCCGATATATCAGGACTCATGGGCGCGTACGGCGCGGCACTCTACGCCGAGGCGCAGCACAAACACGGCGAGCAGCGCAGTACGATTCTGACCGCCGAGGCGTTGCGCACACTCAAACACGAGGTACGCGCGTCGACCTGCAAACTCTGCGGCAACAACTGTAGCCTCACGATCAACACATTCTCTTCTGAATCAGATCAGTCGGACAGCGGCAAACCGCGCCGCTACATCGGCGGCAACCGCTGTGAGCGTCCGCTTGGCCGCAATGCAAGCGGCGAAATCAAGAGCATCTACGAGTACAAGCTCGAGTTGCTCGATGAGTACAAACCCATACCGGGGGTGCGCGGACGCATCGGCATCCCTATGGGGCTGAACATGTACGAACTTTACCCGTTCTGGTATACGTTCTTCACCAAACTCGGGTTCGAGGTCGTGCGCTCGCCGTACGGCAGCCGTGCGCTGTATACGGCAGGGCAGCATACGATTCCGTCGGATACCGTGTGCTATCCAGCCAAACTGATGCACGGTCATATGCAGTACTTGATCGACAACGGCATCGAGCACATCTGGTACCCGTGCATGACGTACAACTTCGACGAGCAACTCGGCGATAACAACTATAACTGCCCTGTCGTCGCGTACTATCCCGAGGTATTGTCCGCAAACATCCCCAACACAGATTTCATCACGTTCATCTGCGACTACATCGGCCCGCACCGCCCCAAGGATTTCATCAAGAAGATCACGCAGATCCTCTCCGTCTACTTCAATGACATCTCGCTCAAGCAGGTCGAAGCCGCGACGCAGGCCGCATTCGACGCGCACGCCGAGTACATGTCGCGCGTACGCAAGAAGGCCGAGGAGTTCATCCTCTACGCGCGACACCTTGGCAAGCCCATCATCGTACTCGCAGGTAGGCCGTACCACATCGATCCCGAAATCAGTCACAGCATCGACAAACTGATCTGCCGACGCGGGGGCGTCGTCATCAGCGAGGACTGTGTGTCTCACCTTGCAGAGAAACCTGACACATCGGTGCTCAACCAGTGGACATATCACTCGCGGCTGTACGCGGCCGCCGACTACGTCGGTACACAGCCCGACATGCAGGTGATCCAGCTCGTATCGTTCGGCTGTGGCGTCGACGCGATCACGTCGGACGAGGTGCGCGACATCTGCCGCCGTCACAACAAGCTGTACACATTAATCAAGATAGACGAAATCACAGGTCTCGGCGCGGTCAACATCCGCGTGCGCAGTCTGTTCGCCGCGATAGGAGCCAAAGAGGCATGACAGAATCCCCATACCTGGTATTTACCAAGGAGATGCGCAAGACGCATACGATACTCGCGCCCAACATGGCGCCAATCCACTTTGCGCTGATTCAAGAGGTATTTGTCGGTCACGGCTACAACCTCGAGGTGCTCAACAATGACGGGTCGGGCGTCGTCAGCGAGGGTCTGTCTGCCGTACACAATGACATCTGCTACCCTGCGCTGCTCGTCATCGGGCAGATCATCGACGCACTCAAGAGCGGCAAGTACGATCTCGAGCGTACGGCCGTCATGATCACGCAGACGGGCGGCGGGTGTCGGGCGTCGAACTACATATTCCTGCTACGCAAGGCGCTGCGCGACGCAGGATACGAGATTCCCGTCATTTCACTCAATCTCTCGGGTTTTGAGCGCGGCACGGGTTTCTCGCTCACGTTTACGATGTTGCGGCAGTTGTTTGCGGCACTCTGCTACGGCGATACGCTCATGTTGCTGCACAACCGCGTGCGCGCGTACGAGCTGATCATTGGCGACAGCCAAGCATTGCTCAATGAGTGCATCAGAGAGATCGGCCAGACGTTGCGGCTCGGCGGCGGCTACCGCAACGGCGAGCTGCGTACGGTGCTGGGCGACGTTGCGTCGCGGTTCGCGGCGATCCCCATCAAACTGACCGACAAGATCAAGGTCGGCATCGTCGGCGAGATCTACGTCAAGTTTTCCCCCCTCGGCAACAACGGACTCGAGGAGTTCCTGCACAAACAAGACTGCGAGGTCTGCGTACCCGGTATGCTCGGCTTTCTGATGTTCAAGACAGACAATCGCAGCGAGGACATCAAACTCTACGGCGGTTCGATGCTCAAGGACACCGTCGTGCGGATGCTCATGGGCTACCTCGCGATGATCGAGAACGCCATCATCGACGCGGTGTCGGCGTACCCGCAGTTCATCCCGCCATCGCCGTTCAAACGCGTCAAGCAGCTCGTCGACGGCGTGATCGGGTACGGCTCCAAAATGGGTGAAGGCTGGCTGCTCACGGCCGAGATGCTCGAACTCATCGAGTCGGGCTATAAGAACATCGTCTGCACACAACCGTTCGGCTGTCTGCCCAACCACATCGTGGGCAAGGGCATGATCCGCAAGATCAAGCAACTCCACCCCGAGGCCAACATCGTACCCATCGACTACGACCCCGGCGCGACCCGCGTCAATCAGGAGAACCGCATCAAGCTGATGCTATCCGTAAGCACATCATGACATAACCACAAGAGGACGAGATGATCCAGCTATCCAAGCAGGGTTTCGAGAGAGCGACACGGTTTGTCAAGCAAAACGCCACGCCGATCGATCAGGCGTGGTACAGCTACAACTTCGAGGGCATGAGCGACGATGCGTTCGCCGACGTACTCGCGACGTATCAGCAGGGCGACGGCGGGTTCGGTGGACTCGTCTATGAGTTCGAGTACCGTGGCTCGTGCCTCAAATGCACCGAACACGCATTCCGCTACCTCTACTACATGAAGCGCCGCCCGTCTGCCGATCACCCCATGATCCGCCGCATGATGTCGTACATATTGGCGCGATACAAGCCGCAACTCGGCTGTTGGGGCGACTTGCTCGAACCCGCGGTCAACGACGGATTGCACGTGTGGTGGTGGACGTACGAGGGCGACGGACAGGCGTACGATAACTTCGACGAGCGCGTCAAAGCGTACAACCCCAACGGGCAGGCCGCACTTGCGGCGTTTGTCGCACTGTACAGCGAACTCGTGCCACAGGAACTGTACGCCGACATCCTACGCTATCCGATCGAAAAGATCCTCCGCTACTACGACGCGCAGTCGCCGTTGCGTGGGCAGTCGCGCACGGATCCGTACTTCGACGAGGAGTTGCAGAGTCCGTACAACATGAAGTGCCTGAGCCAGTTCTGCGACTGTCTCCAAGATGAGCCGCTCGCAAACAAACTCAAGGCGATCCTCAAGCAGAATCCGACCGCCTGTATGGAGTTGGATCAAAGCGTCTGGGATCAGGGCTACCACGAGACCCCGTGCGACATCGTCACGTATCCCGAGAGCTTCCTCTATCCCGACATCAAGGACTTGGTCGACGGCAGCATCGATTATCTGATTCGCCACCAGAGCGAAAACGGCGGTTGGTTGCTCACATACAAGTTCGGCGAGGATGAGGGGTTCAGGCGGTTGGAGCATAACTTTGATGTACATGACACCATGCTCGTCCTTGCATTGTTGCATCGTTTTGATAGAATCCAGCAGTAATTGATTTCACTTCTATAAAAAGGGGATTGCCATGACATTACGCGAAAGAGCCGTGGCCGCATTAGAGTTGCGTCAGCCCGACAGTGTGCCGACGTTTGAGCTCGAATTTCAGTTAGAAGAAGAAATGTTCGGGTTGACGTTCGACTACGCGCAACTCAAACCCGAGGTATTCACAAAGCGATCCGCGTTGGAGCAGGACCATTTGCTCGAACAGTGGGCGTTGCACCACGCCGATCTGTACATGAACAAACTCGAGTACTCGATCATGCCTACGCCGTATATGTTCGACGAGGAACATACGCTGCGCGCCATCAGGGCGTTGCGTAAGGTCGTGGGAGATCGTGCCATGATACACAGCCATGGAGACGGCACCTTCAGCATACCCGACGGCGAACACATGTGCGAGTTTGCCTACGCGATTGCCGACGATATCGATGCAGTCAAAGCCAAGGCCGAGCGTATGGCGAATGCTGCGATTGAATCCAACAAACGTAAGGTCGAGGCGGGTATCGACTGCTTCATCCTCTGCGCCGACTACTGCTACAACACCAATCCGTTCCTATCGCCGCCGATGTTCGCCGAACTCGTGACGCCGTACCTCTACAACATCACCAAGGCCGCGCGCGATGACGGCACATACGTCATCAAGCATACCGACGGCAACATCATGCCGATCCTCGACCAGCTCGTCTACACCCATCCCCATGCGATCCACTCGCTCGACCCGCAGGCCGGCGTCGACATCAAAGTCGTCAAGGAGTTGGTCGGCGATAAGGTCGCGCTCTGCGGCAACGTCAACTGCGCGCTCATGCAGACGGGTACTGACGACGAGGTCATCGCGTCAGCCGAGTACTGCATGACGTATGGCAAGCCGAATGGCGGATACTTGTTCTGTACGAGCAACGTACCGTTTAAGGGGTTGCCCGTCGAACGGTATCGCATGATTCTCGATGTATGGCGCAGGATGCGCGCATATTGATCAATACATCCTGTAAGAAATTGTAAGAAAGAGATACGTATAAATCGTTTGCTGTGAGGTACAATAGTATTGTAGTAACCATTAAATCTCAAAAGGAGTACCTTATGGCACCCAAGGATGCTGGACAGGACAACAACAAGAATAAGCGCGGCGACAACAACAAGGGTATGCAGAATACCCGCGACAACGCCGCTCGCGACAATAAGAAGCAAGGCAAGAACGACATGCAATAAGTCTTGTCCGAGGTAACGCAACGCCCCGATACAGCGGGGCGTTACATATGCAGGGGCGTAGTGCATATACTATGATTGGCGATACAAAGCATATTGACAGATTTATGTCGATATGCTATACTATCGTTGTAAGAGGTACTTTTGTTGATACTCGATATTCAACTCAAATAAGGTCGAGCTCAAATATTGTTCGCTATTCGACATGCGACTCACAACAACTTGTTTGCTATAGTTGTGCAGAAATGGATTATTTCTTTATTTAGTTTTAGTTAGGCATTCTAAGTTGAGATTAGCAAACAAGCATAAATGGTCGAACTCAAATCAAAGCTCTATCAGTGATGATAGGGCTTTGATTTTATAGGAAGGCGTCAATCACATGGACAACGGTCATTTCTACTTCCTGAAAGACGAGTATTATGTGGATTTTCCCGATGATAAATTGATGAGGAACGACCCCGTATCAAATGGACAACCTCATAACAGAGCATGTTTTTATGCATTCAAAGATGCACATTCAGATGTGTATTGGATGATACCCTGTTCATCGAAAGTGGAAAAGTATAGAGAAATCTATCAAAAATGCATAGACCGACATGGCGTGTGCGACACCATAGTCTTCGGGCTATTACTCGGGCATCAAAAAGCATTCCTGATACAGAATATGTGTCCTGTCACATTGAAATACATAAATAATGAGTATATAGACTGTACGGGTGCATCCGCAAGGGTAAGCGGAAATATAGAAAAGACATTAAG
>CAYPOE010000071.1:0-10001 GCA_964412285.1 uncultured Eubacteriales bacterium
GGCGATATGCCCTCGGACAGTGGCGTACCTGCCCGCCGACCATTGGGCAACGCCCCCGTGACTTCGCCGAAGTAGATGTGGCAGGTCGTAGGCAGCATGTTGATCCGGTACTCACCGCCCTTGGTATTACGCCGACCCGTCACTGCGTCGTAGTATTGTCTGAACACGTCGCGCATGACGTCGTCGGCGTAATCGTCGTCGTTGCCGTAGCGCGGCGCTGCATTCTTCAGCATATGCAGGACTACGTCGTCACCCTCATCATCAAAGTCGCGCGCCAACGCTTCAACCAACTGCTGCATCGAAATCAGTTGCCGATCGTACACGCAATACTTGAGCGCCGACAGTGCGTCGGATACTGTGCCGATGCCCACGCCTTGGATGTAGTTGGTATTGTACCGCGCGCCGCCCGCGTTATAGTCTTTACCCTTTGCGATGCAGTCGTTGGTGATGGTCGACAAAAACGGTACAGGCATATACTTTGCATAGAGCTGCTCAATCACATTGGAACCGCCGACCTTGACATCGACGAAGTGGTTGATTTGTCGCCCGTACGCATTCATCAGTGCGTCAAAGTCGGCGAAGTCAGCCGCGTATCCGAGCTGCAGACCCAACTGTTTGCCCGTACGGCTGTCGTAGCCGTTGTTCAGCGTGAGTTCGAGGATCTTGGGCAGATTCAAGTAGCCCGTGAGGATGTACGCCTCGTTGCCGAATGCGCCCGTCTCCACGCAACCGCTCGTACCGCCGCACCGCGCGTCGGCGAGGCTCTTGCCCGCCGTGAGTAGTTCCTGCACGATGGCTTCGGTATTATAGAATGCAGGCTGACCCCATCCCTTGCGCGCGACTTCGAGCGCACGAATCAAAAACTTTTGCGGCGTGCGTCGACTGATCTGCACGTTGCTGCTCGGCTGCAACAACCGCATCTCATCCATGCACGTAAGGATCAGGTAGCTCACGGGATTGACGCCGTCGGTACCGTCGGGCGCAATGCCGCCCGTGTTGATGTTGGCGAAGTCGGTGTAGGTGCCGCTCTCCTTGAGTGTCACGCCCACCTTGGGCGGTGCGGGCTGGTTGTTGAACTTGATCCATAGGCATTCGAGCAACTCCAATGCGAACGCGTCGTCGAGCGTACCGTCGGCGACCTCTGCCTTGTAGAACGGGTACAGGTGTTGATCGAGTCGCCCTGGGCTGTACGCGTCCCATGGATTGAGTTCGGTCGTCACGCAGAGATGTACGAACCAGTACATCTGCAACGCCTGCCAGTACGTCTGCGGCCTGTGCTCGGGTACCACGTCGCAGTTGGCCGCGATGCGCAACAA
The DNA here is from genome assembly GCA_964412285.1 of uncultured Eubacteriales bacterium. GTDB lineage: Bacteria > Bacillota > Clostridia > Monoglobales > CAYZNM01 > CAYZNM01. Next base: position 1,317 of record CAYPOE010000071.1, read on the forward strand.
CTCGCCCTGCCGCACTGCGTCGTCGCACTCTGCCGCAAGCGCCCGCGCGTACGCCGCGTACCGCTTGCCCAACGTGAGGATTGCGTCGCACGCAATCGACATCGCGCTCAGCTGCTCGCGCTTGGACAGCGCATCGGGATCATGTGCATAATCTAATGCAGCGATGGCGTCGGCAATCTCGCGCTGGTAGTCGCCGAAGCCCTTGGCGTAGATCATGCCCGAACCCACGGTATGGCCCGGGCCGCGCTGCTCCATGAACTCGGTGAAGATTCCTGCCGCGTAGCAATCTTTCCACGCATCGGACATGTGCGAAAAGATGCGCTCGCGAATCGTGCGCCCGTGCCAGAACGGTATCACGACGTCGCGCTGGGTATCCAAGTCCCGCTCCGTGACCTTGAACGAGATGAGTTCGCGCTCGTCCATGATGCGCATGTCCTCGAGCGTATGACAGCAGATCTCGGGGAAGGTCGGCGCGGCCTGCGGAGCCGAAGCCTTTTCGCCTACGATGAGTTCGCCATCGCCGATGTAGAGCGTCCTGTGTTGCATATAGTGCAACAACGTCAATGCGCGCAACTCGGGGATGGACGCCGTACCCTCGTACAGACCGTACGCCTCGGTCTCGAGTGTAGCGCGTTCCATGCAGATGCGCGGCGGCGTGGTCAGACTGTGCTGGCGCAACGTCGCGATGCGCGGTGTATATGCGTGGTTGTACATAAGAGCCTCTATAATGTCTTCATGAAGATGTACTGTGTCGAGCATGACGGGAATGTGTTATCGTACCGCGCTTGCAACCGTTTGTCGACGCCGTGCGTCGCGAGCATGAGCCGTACCGAGCCATTGTCCTCGTACGCCATGATCTCGTGGCGGTTTTCGCTCAAGTAGCGCAATTGTTCGAGCGTTACGCTGTCGTCGTACGACATGCGGTACCACTGTATGAACAGGTACGGCGTGTAGCCGCACCGCAGGTAGAATCTCTCGGCAGACTCGGTCGAACCCAACGTCAGTTGCCTGTATCCCGCTTGATACGCCGCTTGCTCGAACGTTTGCAGCAGCTTGCGTCCCCAACCCGTGCGTCTGTAGGCTTGATCGACGGCGACGGGCCCGATGGTGACGCCACCGTTGTCATCACGTCCCCAGACCATGCCGACGGGTGCGCCACCCTCGAATGCCGTGATGAGCAGCGTGCTGCCCTCGCGCAGTCGCTGTTGCCACGACGACAGCGCATACTGCGGATTGAGTTCGGAGAGCACGTCACCCCCGAGATATTGTTTGGCCAACGCGTACGCGGCGCGAAGCTCGTCGACATTGGCGATGTTACGTATGGTGATGGCCATGTACTTTTTGTTGTTGTAGGAAATATTCGTCTCGTGTCAGACCGTACGACAGGCGGTCGCAGAGCTGCCCGCGACACAACGCGGTGAGTTTGTGATGTCCCTCACGTACCAAGCCGCACTTGATCATGATACGCTCGCTCGCAATATTCGCGGCATTGCAGCCTGTCTCCATCTTGATGACGCCGCCCTCGGTGAATGCGTAGTGCAGTACGGCGCGCGCCGCCTCGGTTGTATAGCCGTTGCCCCAGTATTCGGGCAGGATGAAGTAGCCCATGTGTGCGACGTTGCCGTACTCGGTGAACAGCCGCACGGTGTAGCCGATCTCGCCGATGAGCGTGCCACGGTGTTCGATGGCGAGGAAGTGGCGCGTACGCTGCGGGTGATCGATGTCGCCAATCGCGTAGCGCAAATTCTCGAGCGACTCCTCTTTGGAGTATGTCTGAATGTCTTCTAGATAATACATCGTGCGTTGATCCGAGATTATTAAATGATGTTGGGGCAAATCTTGATCCGTGAGTTCGCGTATGATCAGCCGCTCTGTCTGCAAGTGTATCATATGGGACATCCCTCACCCTGCCACGCTGCAAACGCGGCGTTCCATGTGTCGTGCGCAAACGGCCTTCTATCATCGCCGATGCGCCGTGCATATGCTTCGGCATAACGAAAGAAGCCGTCAAGGTGTTCGACTGCATATTGCGATGACATACACGCTGCGATCTCGATGAATGGCTTCGCGACACGGTAGCAGTCCGACGCCCTGACCGCGTCAACCAGTGCGTCGATGTCGTACGCGGCACGTCGCTCTTCGACCGCGAAGCTGCCATCGTCGCGTATATCGAGCACGGTGTACGCGGCACGATTGTCGCCGTCGAGCGCGGTACCGCACGAACCCGGGTTGATCAGCGTGACGCCCGCGATCTTCATGCAGACCTGCACATGCGTGTGACCTGTGATGAGCACGTCGCAGTCGAGTGCGGCGATGGGCTTCACGAATGCGGGGTCGTCGAGGCACTCTTTCGTCACATCGGCGACGTATTGGTCGTGCGACTTGCCCCTGTGGCGATTGCGATAGGTGTCGCTCCACAGTTTATGCTGCACGGGCTTATCGTGAAACTCATTGAGCGCGTGTTGCACGCGTACGCGTACGCCGCTGTCGTGGATCACGAGTTTGTTGGGCAGCGACGTCAAGTACGCGCGATTATCAGACGTGATGTGGTCGTAGTTCCAGTACAGCGCGGCCATCTGCCCATCTGTCCACTCGCTGCGCGGCTTGCGTTCGAGCATAGACAGGTAGTCCTCTCCGTTGCCGCGCACGATGTATGCGTTGGGAATGCTGCGCATGAGATCTGCGACTTCGTTGGCGAATGGCGTATACATGTAGTAGTCGCCGGCGAATATGTATGCGTTCGCGTCGCGAGCGTGGTCGAGTGCGGCCTGTAGTGCGGACAGGTTGCCGTGAATGTCTGCAAAGATAGCGTATCGCATGATGTCTCCTTCATACTAAGTACGGTCAAGATAACACATATATAGTCAAACGCCGCACCTGTGATGTATCGTGCGGCGTTTGCCTTAAACGATTGATCCTATTTCTCCAACTTGCCGTATCGTTTCATATGCTCGATCATCTCGGTGATGAGCTCCTGATTCGTGATGTTGCCTGTGTGACCCTTGCGTGGGAAGGTGATGCTGTAACCATCGTAGAACGGATTCGCCGTGGACTCGAGAAACTCGCTCATGCGGTACTGTGCGAGGTTGAAGTAGTAGTTATCCATGTCGCCGCCGCGGATATGAATCTTGCCCACGAGTTTGGGACCGAGCGTTTTCCAATCCCTCTGCAATATCGCGTTGAGATCGTAGTGTTCGCGCCAGTACTCGGCGACCTCTCTGTTGATCACGCCTGTGATGGGATTGAACACACGCATAGGCAGGCCGTTCTTGTCGACAGGACTGTACGTCGCATCCCACGCGCCCCACTGTCCGAGGCTGGCCGCTTCCCCGCCGCCGATCGCGGCTTCGTATGCGTTCTCCTCGCGCATGGTGTAGCGCACGTTGCCATCGGTGAAACGCGATGCGGGACGTTCGGTCGACGTCCAGCCGTAGTTCATATAGAATGCGTTGGTGTCCTTGTATATGTTGACGATCTGGTAGTGGTTGAAGTCCACCGAGTCGGGGCACAGCGCCCATGCGCCGCCGAAGAAGTCGGGGTAGAAGATCTGCATCGCCAAGGCCTCCCACCCACCAGCCGAACTGCCTGCCAGCATACGCGACCAACCCTCGCCGTACGTCGAGAACCGTTCCTCGATGTGCGGGATCAGTTCTTTGACAATGGCGTCGCCGTACGGGCCGCTGTTGGCCGAGTTGACTGAATACGACGTGTCGTAAAACATCGTCGCATCACGGAACGTCACGATGATGACGCCGCGATCCGCACCGTTCCACCAGTTGGTAAACGCCTTGGCTGCGTCGCTCGTACCGCCGTAGCCCAACGGCGCATTACCGCCCGGCCAGTTGCCCTGATAGTACAGCACGGGGTATTTCTTTTTGGGATCGTAGCCCTTGGGTAGCAACACATTTGCACCGAGGTACATGTCAGCACCCCACCACTGGGTCAGGATCGCAGATTGGATCTTGAGATACCGAACCATATGGGTATCCTCATACACGCCCTGCTGCGCGACTTCGCCCTTGCGCAGTTGCGGCATGGGAATCGCATTGGACAACGTGAGCTTGACGTCCTTGGTCTTACCGAAATCGACGCGCTGTACGTCGCTGTACAGATTGCGCGGGTTGAGTTTGAAATTACCTCCACCGCCGAGATCGGCCATACCCCAGACGGTGTATCCGTCGGTGCGCTTGAACTCGGTATACTTGATGAAAAACGCCTGTACATACAGTTCCTCGACGGGAATCTCCCCCATACCGATGGGGTACGTAGTGACGTCGGCGTCCTTGACGCTAAACTGGATCGTCTTACCTGGTTCAATGTTATACACAGTCTTGCCGAATACGGGTACACCCATCACGTCAAGTTGCGTATACGGTTGACTGCTACCATCGCGCGTGAGTACAATCAGGCAGCGGCCACTCAACGGTCCGTCGTAGTCCGCCGGTACCGTCACGGTAAATGTGGGATTGCTCACGTATTCCGCTGTCAAACCCGTCATCGGCGCAATGACGAACGACAGCATCGTGATCAATACAACCACCCATACCTTTTGCTTCATTCCATATCCCCCTTTTTGGATTTGATTAAATTATATCATAATAGGGCTGTATGTCAATATTCGACATAAACAAAGCTCTCCACATAACCACAAAATCTGTAGTTATTTGGAGAGCTATGATAAAAATCAGCGCCTATCAAGCGCCTATTTGCCTGATTTCTGCAATGCATGGGTTGCGGTAAATCTCCTCGGCGATCGCGATGCAATCGGCGGCGGTCACAGCGCCTATCGCGGCCAATTTTTGCTCGTCGGTCGATACCTCGCCGCTCAGGAGCAGCGACTGCCCGTACGCGGCACTGCGCGCCGACGTCGACTCCATCGACAGCACCAACCCCGTCTTGACCTGTTCTTTGGTACGGCGCAGCTCGGTATCGCTGACCCCGTCTCGGATCAGCCGCGCGACTTCGCTCTGTACGAGGCCAAGGCAGTCGTCGCGTGCCGCCGGGTTGGTTGCGAAGTAGATCGTCGCCACGCCCGCGTTGACATAATGCGACAGCGACGCATAAATCGTGTAGGCCAAGCCATGCTCCTCTCGCACCGACTGAAAGAGTCGGCTCGATACGCTGCCGCCGAGGATGTTACTGACGACGATGAGCGCGTGGCGACGTTCGTCGCGGCGCGATAGGCCGCTGTAACCGAGTACGCAGTGCAACTGCTCGATGTCCTTGGGTACGGCCGTCTCTGCCATGTTGAACAGCGGGGATGCAGGCATGACCGCCGCGCTGCCGATAGCCATATCGCCAAACAGCGACTGCAACGTGTCGCGTAACGCGTCGCCGTCGAAGTTGCCCACGACGCATACGACGGTGTTGGCTGCGGTATAGTACGCGTCGCGGTACTGCCGCAACGCATCGGCGTCAAACCGCGCGATGTTGTCGGCACTGCCGAGAATCGGCATCCCCAACGCGTGCTGCGGCCACATGGAGGCATATAGTGTGTCGTGTACGAGTTCCTCGGGGGAATCCTCGTTCATCGAGAGTTCCTCGAGGATGACGCCGCGTTCGGTGGCAATGTCGTTGCCGTCGAACAGCGGGTTGCGGATCAGATCGGCGAGCAGTTCGCACGACGTATTGAGGTGCTCGGACAGCGTCTTGATGTAGTAGCAAGTGCAGTCCTTGGCGGTGAACGCGTTGAGTGCGCCGCCGATGTCGTCGATCTCTTCGGCAATCTGTTTGCAACTGCGCGTCGTCGTACCCTTGAACACCATGTGTTCGATAAAGTGGGAGATACCGCTGTTGTCGGATGTTTCGGTCATGACGCCCGCGCCGACCCATACGCCGACTGAGACCGACTGCACATACGGCATATGCTCTGTGATGACGCGCAGTCCATTGGTTAATGTGTAGATAGTATACATATATGAATCAACTCATGGAGCGCATTGCCCCATGAGTTTGGTATCTGTGTGATGGTTGTGATGTTAACGTCTGCGTCGATCGTCACCGCCACGGCGATTGTCGCGGTCGCGACCGCCGTCACGCCGGTCGTCGCGCGGCTTGCTATCGCGCGGCGGACGCGGACGCTCGGGGCGTTCGACGTAGCCCTCAGGTACGGGCAACGTATCTTTGCGCGAGAGGTTGATGCGCCCTGTAGGTTCGATCTCGACGACCTTGACCGTCACGGTATCGCCCACGTTGCAGATGTCCTCGACCTTCTCCACGCGCGTATAATCCATGCGGCTGATGTGGAGAAGGCCCTCTTTGCCCTGCTTGATCTCGATGACGGCGCCGAACGGCAAGATCTTGATGACGCGACCACTGTAGACGTCGCCGACCTCGGGATCCTTGACGATGCTGTTGATGATGTCGATGGCCTGCTGCCCTGCGGCCTGATCCTGCGAGAGGATGTTGACGCGACCGTCATCCTCGATGTCGATCTTGACGCCAGTGTCGGCGATGATGCGCTGGATGACCTTGCCACCCGGGCCGATGACTTCGCGGATCTTGTCCACAGGAATCGTCATCATATAGAGGCGCGGCGCAAACTCAGACAACTCGGCGCGCGGTTCAGGTATGACAGGTGACATGACCTCTTTGATGATCTTCTCACGCGCGATACGCGTCTTGGTCAGTGCCTCGCGGATCATGGGCGGCGTCAGACCGTCGACCTTGAGATCCATCTGGATCGCCGTGATGCCCTCGAGCGTACCTGCGACCTTGAAGTCCATGTCGCCGAAGAAATCCTCGATGCCTTGGATGTCGAGCATCTCAATGAAGCGGTCGCCATCCTCGATCAGACCCACGGAGATACCCGCGACGGCGGCCTTGATGGGTACGCCCGCGTCCATGAGCGCCAAGGATGAACCACAGATGCTCGCCTGCGACGTAGAACCGTTGGATGACAGTACTTCGGATACGACGCGGATTGCAAACGGGAATGCCTCTTCGGACGGAAGAACGGGTTCGAGCGCACGCTCTGCGAGCGCACCGTGACCGATCTCACGGCGACCAGGGCCGCGCGACGGGCGCGCTTCACCGACGCTGAACGACGGGAAGTTGTAGTGGTGCATGTAGCGCTTGTTCTCGTCCTCGTCGAGGCCGTCGAGCTTCTGCACATCACCCATCGCGCCGAGTGTTGCGACGGACATGACCTGCGTCTGTCCGCGCGTGAACATACCGCTGCCGTGTACGCGTCGGAGTAAGCCGACTTCGGCGGACAGCGGGCGCATCTCATCGATGCCGCGACCGTCGACGCGTTTGCCTTCGAGCAACCACGCGCGTACGATCTTCTTCTCAAGCTGATAGACGACCGCATCGACGTTGGAGGCGGTTTCGGGGAACTGCTCGGTCAACTCTTCGACGATCTTGGCCTTGATGTTGCGCAGATTCTCGTCGCGAATCGTCTTGTCGTTGGTGTCGATGCCGACCTTGATGTCGTCGGTGTAACGTTCTGCAATCGCGGCGACGAGCGCCTCGTCGAGCGTGACTGTATTGTACTGCATGACGGGTCTGCGACCTACGGTGTCGGCAATGTGGTCGATGAAGTCGCAGATGCGCTTGATCTCCTCGTGCGCGAGCATAATGCCGTCGTACATGACGTCGTCGCTGACCTCGAGTGCGCCCGCTTCGATCATGTTGACGCGTTCACGCGTACCTGCCACGGACAGTTGCAGGGTCGAACGTTCGCGCTGTTCGAGCGTGGGGTTCACGACATACTCGCCGTCGACGTAGCCGATGAAAATCGAGCCGATGGGACCTCTAAACGGCAGGTTAGATAGGCCGAGCGCAATACCCGCGCCGATCATGGCGGCGACCTCGGGCGAATTGTCGATCTCGACCGAGAGCACCATGGCGTTGATGCATACGTCGTGGCGGAAGTCCTTGGGGAACAGCGGACGGATGGGGCGATCGATCAGGCGCGATGTCAGGATCGCCTTTTCAGACGGGCGACCTTCGCGCTTCATGAACGAGCCGGGGATCTTGCCGACGGCATAGAGGCGTTCCTCATAGTCGACGGACAGCGGGAAGAAGTCGACGCCGTCGCGCGGCTTTTCGCCGACCGTTACGGCTACAAGTACCGTCGTATCGCCGTAGCGCACCATACACGATGCGTTGGCCAACTGGGCAAACTTGCCAATCTCGACGGTAAACGGCCTACCCGCCAAATCTATACTGAATGTTTGCATGGGTGTTCGCGCCTACTTCCTCAGACCTAATCTGTCAATGATGGTACGGTAGCGGTTAATGTCTTTTTTCATCAGATAGTTGAGCAACCCGCGACGCTTACCGACCATACGCAAGAGGCCGCGACGCGAGTGGTGATCCTTTTTGTTGACTTTGAGGTGTTCATTGAGATGGTTGATGCGTTCAGTGAGGATCGCGATCTGTACCTCAGGGGAACCCGAATCGGTCTCGTGTTGCCGGTACTCAGTGATGATGCCCTGCTTCAACTGCTTTTCCATTGTAGAAAATCTCCTTTTGATATGGCTGTAACTGAGGCAAGGGCAATGCGGAGTATCCCGTTACCTAAGCTACGCTATGGTTGCAGGCTATGGCTGCACCAAGATATATCGTAACACATTTACAGCTATTTGTAAACAGTTTTGTTGATTCGACCGCAGAACCTTTGTTGTAGGCAAACGCTGTGGTTTGACTTATCGCCGTGGTTGTGATATAATTTGCGTGTCA
>CAYPOE010000072.1:0-9997 GCA_964412285.1 uncultured Eubacteriales bacterium
CTGCGAAGGTGACGGCGATGGACGATGCGTCATTTGACGCTTATGCCGCGCAACTTGGGGTGGATCCCGGCGACTTCTACGACGTACATCATCCGAAGGCCATCGCTGTGGCGAACTATATAGCGATGGACGGCGCCCAAAAGACGCTGTACAAAGTCCTTGGCAATCGCCCGCCGTACGAGGCAACGCTGATCGATGCATCTGCCAGCGATGCGCAATCCGTTGTCACAGTGACCTGTGTTACGGATCAATTGCCCTCGAGCGCGACCTACAACAACGCGGGACTCCATCTATTCGTACCCATGTCGGCGCGCGAGGGCGTGATCGGCGAACTGTCCGTCGGCTACCCGCGCCTTGGCTTTGCGTTCACAACAGATGACAACAACAAAACCCACAAGGGTATGCGCGATACGTTGGTGTCCATGGGACTGACCACGAATGCATTGCTGAACGTAGACGAAATGCTTCAAGCCAACCGGCGTGTGCTGCTGATCATCAATGTATTCATATACGGGTTCATAGCATTGATTTCGTTGATCTGCATCGCCAATGTATTCAATACCATTTCTACCAACATTCGGCTGCGGCGCAGGGAATTCGCCATGCTGCGTTCGGTCGGAATGACAGACGGCGGCTTTGACAGCATGATGCGGTTTGAGTGCATCGTATACGGCGCAAAGGCGCTGCTGTACGGACTGCCACTGTCGCTTGGCATTTCCTACTTCATCTACTATATCACGTCGAGCAACAACGTCATGATGGGGTACGATATTCCGTGGTTTGGCATAGCCGTCAGCATCGCGAGCGTATTCGCCGTCGTATTTATAACGATGGCATACGCAGTGCGCGCGATCCGGCGCGAGAATATCATCGACGCGCTGAAGATGGATCATCTATAGACCCTCTATTGCACGATCTATTGCACGATACCCTTTATCTTCATCCAAGCTATCTAAGCTATCTAAGCCATCCAAGCTATCCGAGCCACCCAAGCCATCCAAGCGCGATACCCTCTATGCCGATTGGCATAGAGGGTATCTGCATGACTGACGCCATGCTCCGTTTGCAGATCCCATCCCATCGCCTGATCTTGTAGATCCGTTTGCCAATACCCGCGCTTGTGATGGGATTTTTGCGCTCGAACCCGCGCGTTGATACATAATTCCGGCCATTCCGTAAAATACTATTATCACCAAATCATAGGTGATTATATGAACATCGATACATCGCTCGAAGCAAACAAGGCCGTCATGCAGACGCAGCTCGGTATGCCGACCAACTCCGACGTCATCCTCCGCGCGTTCACAATCGACGCCAAGGGCGCGGCGACGCCGGCGTTCTGCGTATGCGTCGACGGTCTCGTCAATACCCAACTCATCGACGAGGACATCCTCGCGCCGTTGGCGACGGGCGAGGTCGCGCTCGATTCGCTGCCGCATACGCAAGTCAAGGAATTGCAGACCATCGAGGACTGCGTCAACGACGTGTTGAACGGCAATCTCGTGCTGTTCGTCGACGGACTGTCTAACGCCATCACCTGCGACGTCAAAAACTTCGCGGGACGCAGTGTCTCCACACCGCAGACCGAGAAGATCATCTCGGGATCCCAGGAGGCATTCGTCGAGGGCATCCGCACCAACACGTCGCTCGTGCGCAAGATCATCCGCCAGCGCGAACTCATCTGCGAAGCGCACAAGGTCGGCACGCTGTCCAAGACCAACGTCGCACTGATGTACATCGACAACATCGTGGGCGACGGCATCGTGTTTGAACTCCGGCGCAGACTGTCGGGCGTCAACGTCGACTACCTGATCGACAGCGGCGAACTCGAGCAGCTCATCGAGGACTTCACGTTCTTGCCCGCGCCGCAGATCTACAAGACCGAGCGTCCCGACCGCGTCGCGACCGCGCTCACGCAGGGCAAGGCCGTGCTCATCGTCGACGGTTCGCCGTTCGCACTGATCCTGCCGACCAACTTCGCCGACCTACTCGCCTCGACTGAGGACAAGCAACAACGTATGCTGTTCGCCAACCTCGTGCGGTGCGTGCGCACGACAGCGCTCGTGCTGTCGCTGATCCTGCCCGCATTCATCGTTGCACTCATCAACTTTCACTACAACGCAATCCCGACAGGACTGCTATTCGCGATTCTCAAGAGTCGAGAGCATATGCCGTTCTCGCTCGTATTTGAACTGATTATACTCGAACTGTTCTTCGAGCTGATCCGCGAAGCCGGACTCCGCGTACCGTCGCCGATCGGTGCAACCATCGGCATCATCGGCGCGCTCATCATCGGACAGTCGGCGGTCGAGGCCAACATCGTAAGCCCCTTCCTGATCATCATCGTCGCGATCACGGGCGTCGCCTCGTACACCATCCCGTCGTACGCGCTCGCGTTCTCATTCCGCATCATGAAGTACGTGTATATCGCGTTCGCGGCGATGGCGGGCTTCCTCGGACTGTCGTTCGTACTGTTTTTGCACATCCTACTGCTGTCGGACGCGCAGTCGCTCGGGATCCCGTTCCTCGCGCCGTTTGCGCCCAAGCTCTCCGAACGCATCAGCGGCATCTTCGTCAAACCCATCGGCAACCGCGAAACCCGCGCGCCGTTCCTCAAACCCAAACGCCGCCGTCAGCAAGGCGACCCCGCGCGCGGTTGGGCGCAGGGGCATCACGCCGAAGAAGACGATTTATTATAAATCTTTATGAAAGTAAAAATATACTTTGGATTCTGGGAAGTCGTGATCCTGCTCGTAGGGACGATCACGTTCAAGCTGCTGCTGCTCTACCCGCTGCTCGTCATCGATACAGGGCAGACCGCCGCGATCCTCGTGAGCCTACTCGCCAGTGTCGTATCGCTCGGACTGCTCCTGCTATTGCTGCGCCGCTACGGCAATAACCCCAACGTCGGCATCTTTACACTGTTAGAGCGGCGGTTCGGCGTGGTTGGACGCGTCGTCGGCGCAGGACTCATCTTCGTCTACTTCCTGTGGTCTGCGTCGCTGACGCTGCGACAGGTATCGGATGGCCTCATCGCGGTCTCGTACCCGCATACGCCTGCGCTCCCCATCATGCTGCTGTTCACGATTGCCGCCGCGCTCGCGGCGTTCATCGGCGTCAAAGCCGTCGTGCGGCTCAATGCGCTGATCGCACCCGTGATCCTGCTCTTTATGCTCCTCATCGTAGCGGTATCGGCGGGATTCTTTGATCTGTCGTATGCGTTCCCGCTATTTGGCAACGGCACGTCGTCGTTCTTGCGCAGTCTGACGCACATCGGCTTCTTCTCGGACATACTGCTCGCATTCGTCATCGCCGAGCGCGTCGAACCCACCGTGTCGCTGCAACGCGCGGTACTCACGGCGGGCGGACTGTCCGCCGCGCTGTTCGTCCTCATCATCGCCGCGTATACGTTGACCGTACCGTACCCGATCAACGCCGACTTCCTGCTGCCCATCTATCAGCTCGAACGATTCTTCAGTGTCGGCGCACTGCTCCAGCGCGGAGAGTTCCTGTTCATCTTCGCGTGGAGCCTCGCGTTCTTCCTGTATCTGTCGACGCTGTTCTACTGCTGTTGCCTGTCGTTCAACAAGATGGTGAACAGGCGCGGGCGCGGCGCGATTGCACCGCTCGCGGCGCTGATGCTGCTGCTCGCGTACCTGCCGCGCGATACGGCGGCGATCTTGCGCATCATGCCGATGCTGTTGCTGTACAGCCTATTCGTATGTTGGATGATCCCGCTGCTGACCTACGGCAAGCCAGACAGCGCAAACCGTGCAAAGGGGGTGAAGTCGTGAGACGCGCGATCCTTATGCTACTGCTATGTATGACAGTCCTGCTGCTGTGCGCGTCGTGCGGCTATATGCCGCGCGTCGACGATATGGCGTTCGTGCTTGCGATTGGGGTCGACGAGGGCAAAGGGCAAGAGGGCGGGTATGAGTACACGTTCTCGTTCGTCAAGCCCGATGCGTATGCCAAAGGCGCACAGAAACAGGTCAAGCCCGAGAAAGAGGGCATGAGCAAGAGCGGCGCGTTGTCCAATCTCACGATCAAAGCGCCGACCGTCTTTGACGCGCTCGAGGTCATCAACCTGTCGATGGCCAAGAATCCCGACCTCTCGCACGCCAAACTCATCGTAATCAGCAAGGACGTGGCCAAGCAGGGTTTGAAAGATGAACTCGACGCGTTCATGGGCTACAACGGCTTCTCGGCCAACCTCTACATCGCGATTGCGACGGATTCGGCGGCCGAATACCTCGCCAACATCAACTCGCCGCTACAGGACAACCCGTCGCGCTACTATGATATGGTGTTCAACTCGAACATGAGTCCGTATCTGCCCAACGTATTCCTCAAAGACTTTTATATCGCGACGCGGATGCCTGATAAAGAGGCCGTACTGCCGCTCGTCGGCGTGAGCGACGTGGAGGAGAAAGACAAGCTCAAGGATGGCTTCCGTGCGGATTCATCGAACCGCTACGACGTGCAACCGCCCTCTGACTCAACCTACTCCGAGGTCAACAGCGAGGCGCTCGGTATGGCCGTATTCGAGGGTGATACGCTCCAGTACACAATGACCGCGCACGACGCGTTCCTCTACCACGTGCTGTCGGGTACGCTGCGGCCGTCGTTCTACATCAAGCAGAACGCGTTCGCGCTCACATTGCGGCAACAGCGTACGCCGCAGATCACAGTGATGATGGAGCAGGGCGCGCCGATGATCCGCGCCGACGTCGCGCTGTCCGCCGACGTGATCACGGCCGACGGCGCACTCTCCGAGACCGACATCGCCGATCTCGTCAGCGACGCGCTGCGCAGTGAGTTGAACGCGCTGATGCAGCGCGTCGTCGATCAGGGCAGCGACATCTTGGGCTTTGGCGAACACATGCGGTTGCGGTATATGACGCTGTCGGCGTGGAATGACTTCGACTGGCGCGACGCGTTCAAACGATCGGCATATGCCGTCGACGTCAACGTGCAAGTGAACCGGCCCTCGAGGCAAATCCCAGAAACGCGCGAATCCCAATAAGCCTAAGCCATGCGAAACCCATTCAAGAATCAGTCTACTAAGCAGGTATTCATGACGGCGGCGGTCTTTGCCGTCTGCATCTTTGTCGCCGTACTCTGGCTCTACAGTTCGGCACAGGCGCGGCACGAGCGCGAGATCGCCGCCGTGCGCCGCGCGATGGGCGAACTCATCAATTACGTCGATACCATCGACGCATCGCTGAACAAACTCGGCGTCGTCGCGGGGCCTGTCAATGCGTTGACCGTCGCCAACAAGCTCTACGCCACGGCGGCCTTGGCCAAAGGCGACATTGAGCAGCTCCCGCTCGGCACCGAGGGTATGGCGAGCGTATCGCGGTTTCTGTCGCAGGTCGGCGACTACGTCAACGTCGTGGCCAAGAAGATGGCCAAGGGCGAGGCGCTCTCCGAGGACGAAGCGGGCAACTTGAATCTGCTCACAGACTACGCGTCGCAGCTCAGACGATCGCTGAACGACGTGGGTGGCGGCACGCGCCTCGCCGACATCCCGCAGTTCACGACGGATCTGTCGACGGTGTCCGACGTACTCGAGGACTATCCGTCGCTGATTTACGACGGGCCGTACTCCGACCACGTGCTATCGGTCGAGCCGCTGCTGACCCGAGACGCCCCGCATACCGTACCGCTTGACGCAGTCGCGGCGACGCTCGATTTTGTCGGCGAGTACCGCATCGGCGACGCGTTCGTGTCGCACAGCACCAACAACAACTGTCCCATCTACGGCGTACACCTGACGCTGCTCGACGCGTCGCGTAGCAATATGCGCGGCGGGTATGCGGCGGTCACGGTCAACGGCGGTCACGTGATGCTGTTTAGCGACAGCCGCGTGCCGACCCAAGATGCGATCACGGTCGATGATGCGCGGCGCATCGCGGCGACGTTCCTGCGCGACGCGGGGATCCACGGCATGGTTGAGCGATACTACTACCGCACAGACCACTATCTGACCGTGAACTTCGCGTACCTCGATAACGGCTACATTGCGTATCCTGATCTGATCAAGGTCGAGGTTGCGCTCGACAACGGCGAGATCATCGGCTACAACGCGACGGGCTACGTCTATAACCACGCGCCGCGCCGACTGCCGCCGTATGAGTCGGACATAGACGAAATCGTCGGCAATCTCAGTCCAGATACCGCCACCCTGGACGTCAAACGCGCGATCATCCCCACGCCGCACAAGACCGAGCGGCACTGTTATGAGATTACGGCTACGCGGCATGGGCGACGCTATCTGCTCTACTACGACGTGATGACGGGCGAGCAGTGCGACATCCTGCTGCTGCAAGAAGATGGCAACGGCACGCTCACACGATGACTAAGCCAAGTGCATGATGCGACTTTGGAGGTCGGCGCGACACGCGGCGTGTTGCGCCGACATGGGTACGTGATGCAGATAGGCTTGCAACGCGTCGGCGAGTACGTCGGCGTGCTGCGGGAATACCTCCGTCGCCCAACAGATCGCCTGTGCCTTGGGATAGATGGCGCCGTCGTGCAGATACGCGTAGATGCGGCACATCGACAGGATCACGGATTCGGGCGACGATTCGAGCACGTCCATGCAGTCGTCGATGTCGCGGAGTAGGCTGTCGATGTAGTGTGCGCGCGGCACGTCGCCGAATACGTCGGCGATGGGTGCGCCGTACCATACCAGCCCTGCGTGTTTGATCACAGTGAAGTGCGCGGCGAGGTCGGGGTCGACGCAACCGTCGGTGCGGCAGAGCGACAGCGGGTCGCGTTCGTACGCCTGCGTCCACGCGCCCGAGTAGTGCAGTTCAAACGGCGTGGGATAGAGGAACGGGTTGCAGTGGCGCGCGAGTACGACGCTCATCTCGAACCCTTTGGGCGGCGCGTGCTGCTCCAAATCGTGGAGCGTTCGGAGGAGTGCGAGTTTGTCGTCTGCCGACGGCGCGTCGCGTACGACGACGATGAAGTCGATGTCGCTGCGATGCCACGCAAAGTCGTTCAAACAGATCGAGCCGTGTACATAGATGCCGACGCAGTTGTCGCCGAGGATGTCGGCGTAGCGCCCAGTGATGCGATCGAGTAAGATGTGATAATCCATAGTTGTGATCTGTTGTTTTGTATGGTATACTGAATAAAAATACAGGATGTGAACGGAGGCAACATGAAACGTATACTGGCTTCACTCTGTGCGTTTTTGCTCGTACTGTCGATGGGCGTCACGGCGGCGGCAAGCGGCATCGTCGTGTTCGGCGACAGCATCTCGACGGGCTACGGACTCGACGGCTACGAAGCGTCGGACAACCCTTACACCGACGGCAGCTACGTACAACTGCTCGCCGATGAGTTAGGAAACGACGTGACCAACTATGCCATCGACGGGCTGACGTCAGGGGGGTTGCTCAAGAAATTAAACGCGTTATCTGACGGGGAGAAGGCTACGCTCGAAGACGCGGACGTCGTCATCGTCTACATCGGCGGCAACGACCTACTGCAATTGCTATTCGGGGAAATCGGCAAGGCGTTCGAGGTTGACATGCAGTCGCCCGACGCATCCGTGCAACTGACCGAGAGGCTGTCGGGGATCTTGTCGTCGCCCGACGTACAGACGTTGACCAAGATCAAGGGTATGTTCGCGGCGATCGAGACGGGTCTGCCCGCCGTGATCGGGCAGTACGCGACCAACCTCGACGGCATCCTCGCCGCAGTAGTCGAGGGCAATCCCGACGCGACTGTAATCATGCCGACGCTGTACAATCCATATGCGGATGTGGACGTAGCCGCACTGGCACAGTTGGGCGACAAGACCATGGGTTTGCTCAATGCCGAGATTTTCAAAGCGGCAAAGAAGTACGGCGTGACGGTCGCGGACGTGGACGCGATGTTCCGTTGGGTTGAGAATGGGATGGAGGGCGAGGGGTTGACCAACGCGACCGATCCAGAAACGCCGTTCGACCCGCACCCCACTGCCTACGGTCATGAGGTGATCGCGTTAGGGATTTACATCGCGATGGAGTACGACGACGTGAGCCGACACATCGCACATTGGGAATTCCAGGAGTTCACAAACATCATGGTGCTGGTTGCTTCGGGCATATCAGACATAGACGAGGCGATGACCTACCTCTGCGACGTCGATGCGACGTATGCCGACCTGTTCGAACTGATCGACGCGATGGTCGAGAACGATGAAACGCGCGGCACGCTGCCACGTTTGACGCCTACGCTGGGCGACGCACAGACGGCGTCGCTTACGCGCGGCGAACTCTTCGACGTGATGGGTCGCATCTACGCCGTAGCCCTGAAGTTAGACGAAGAGGCAGTCGCGGTGTACGCGGGTGAGGTCGCAGAATCAGATGACGTTTATGTGCAGTTGTTGATCAGAGACGGCGTCGTCATCGGCTATCCCGACAAGACGATGCGTCTTGAGCAGACGGCGACCAAGGCCGAGGTGTTGCAGACGCTCACCAATCTGTTCAAAGCAATTTATTCAAGAACGCAGGGCGTTTATTCATAAACGCAGCGCGTTTGTTAAGAATCCAGGGCGGGGCCTCGCGGCGCACCTTCGGTGCTTGCTTTCTCTCTGCCCCTACATACGAAACGCGACTTTCATCGCACGTTCATCTTTTTCAGCCGTATCAAACGCGGTCTGCCAGTCGTCGAGCGCGAATGTGTGGGACACGAGACCGTCTGTCTTAAGTAAGCCCGACACAATGCCGTCGATGACGGCGGGGAAGCAGTGTCCTGACAGGTGCGAGCCTACGACCGTGAGTTCTTTGCCGTCGCCGATGATGTTCCAGTCGGCGGTCACCGCGTCGGCAAACATGCCGAACTGCACGTACGTGCCGTGATTGCGCAGACAGTCCAGCCCCTGCGATACGCTGCGCGGATTGCCCGACGCTTCGATGTAAACGTCGCAGCCGAGACCGTCCGTCAAGTCGCGTACGACTGTCGCCGCGTCGTGGGACATAGGATCGATCACGGCATCGCAGCCGTATTGCAGCCCCATGTCGCGGCGGTATGCGCGCGGCTCGACGCCGATGATGCGGCGCGGCAACGCGAGTTTGACGAGATTCGCAATCGCGCAGCCAATCGCGCCGAGTCCGCTGATCACGACGGTATCGGCGTGCCCGATGTTCGCACGCTCTACGGCGTGCATACCACACGCGTACGGTTCGACCATGACGGCCTGTTCGAGCGTGAACTGTGGCGGCAGCACGCGGATCACGCTGCGCTCGTGCAGCAGGATGTACTCGGCGAACCCGCCCTGTATATGCGACTTGAAGCCGTAGACCGCCGACTCCGTACACATGTGATAGGTACCGCGTTGGCAGTAGACGCACGTGCCGCACGGCGCGATCTGTTCGGCGACGGCGAGATCGCCGACGGATACGCCGCACACGCCTTCGCCGACCGCGACGACTTCCCCGTAGAACTCGTGTCCGCCTGTGACGGGCGGCTCGATGTAGCGGTCGGCGGCCGACGTACCCCAAATCCGCACGCCGCCGTGGTAACTCTTGAGGTCGCCCGCGCAGACGCCGCAACCTTTGACGCGCAGCAGCACGGTGCCTGCGCGCACCGCGGGCATGTCAACGTCGACGAGCCGATAGTCGTAGGGGGCGAATGCCTGTAATGCTTTCATGATATACCTCACTCTGCAATATATATAGAAGATCCTATGGATTTGTTTTAGATTCGATCGGGATAGTACTATGTTACACGCGCCAAGCAGGAAAGTCAAGTGGCGCACGTTTGATTGTGACATTGTTACAATACGTGTATATAATATTGTATAAACGTATAATCTTGGACTTGACAACCCTTGACATTTATGATATTATACACAAAGTAATACGTGCATGATTTGACTTTATTTAGAAAGGTCACGGTGGGCGCATGAAGGAAATTAGAAAAAAGGGCCATTACCGCAAGGCATTCGTTGCCAGCATACCGTACTACATCCTGCTGATACTGCCGGTTACAGATTTGA
>CAYPOE010000073.1:0-6266 GCA_964412285.1 uncultured Eubacteriales bacterium
CAGGGGCAAGCGCAAACCCCAAATGAGTTTGTATTAAAACGCGACGTCTCTGGTGAATCCACAAATGCCGACGCAGGCGGTAAGGTCGTGGTGCCTGCGCAGAGCGTAGGCTATGAACCTGCCGAACTCTCCATCGAAGAGATCGCCGAAAAGGTCGGGCCATCCATCGTCGCCGTGACCATCAGCCGCAATACGCGTTCGATCTTTGGATCGACGACGACTGAGACGGGCGGCGGCAGCGGCATCATCATCCGCGCAGACGGCTACATCGTGACCAACGAGCACGTCGTGTCCGACGCGGAGGACATCACAATCGTGCTTCAGAACGGCAAGGAGTGCGCGGCCAAGATCATTGGCTCCGATCGCCTGACTGACATCGCCATCCTCAAGATTGAGGAGACTGAGCTCCCTGTCGCCGAACTCGGACAGTCGAGCGCACTGCGCGTCGGTGAACTCACCGTGGCCATCGGCAATCCGCTGAGTCTGAAGTTTGCCAACACCGTGACCCATGGCATCGTGTCGGCGCTCGACCGCGAACTCACCATCGGCGACGTCAACTACAAGCTGATCCAAACCGACGCACCCATCAATTCAGGCAACTCAGGCGGCGCGCTCGTCAACAAGTACGGCCAGGTCATCGGCATCAACACGATCAAGGTAGGGCAAGGTGCAGAGGGTCTCGGCTTCGCGATCCCGATCGACGACGTCGTACCCATCGCCGACCAGCTCATGACCAATGGCTACGTGGCCGGACGCAAGGCGAAACTCGGCATCAGCTACCGTGTGATCACCAAGTCCATGGCGCTCAATTACAACGTACCCGAAGGTCTCTACATCAGCGAGATCATACCGGGTTCTACAGCCGAGAAAGCAGGTATGCAGCCCAATGAGATCATCGTCAAGGCTAACGACAAGGACGTCAAGACGACCGAGGATCTCAATGCGATCCGCGACGGATTCGAGATCGGCCAGTCGTTTACGGTTGAGACCTACAACATCGACGACGGATCGAGCCACACCTACACCGTCACCATTGAAGAACTGAAATAATACCCCCACATCTCCCCCATCCTCCCCAAAAGTCCGGATCACCCGGACTTTTTTGTTGTGCGCCACGTGCCGTGCGATGCAAATCCATGGATTCGCGTTGCATTTTGCTGCACGATATGGTACTATATTCATATACACACAACTACAGTGGGGTCGATATGCATGATTTGAATGGCTTGGGCGGCTCGAATGGCGCGTTGTTTGCGCGATACAGCGATCTGCTCATCGAATGGAACCAACGCTTCAACCTGACCGCCGTCACTGCGCCCGAGGGCATACGCGTCCGGCACTTCGAGGATAGCATACAGCTGCTCGCATTGGGGCTGATTCCGCGCGGCGCGGCAGTGGCCGACGTCGGCACGGGCGCAGGATTGCCCGGCATACCGCTCGCCATATCCGACGATACGCTGCGCGTTACGCTCATGGAATCCATCGGCAAGAAGTGTACGTTCTTAAGTGAGGCCGTCACCGTGCTGGGACTGTCGGGCGTCGCTGTCGCGCACATCCGTGCCGAGGACGCGTGCAAGCTACCGCAGTATCGCGCGCAGTACGACGTCGCGACGGCGCGCGCAGTTGCGACGCTCGACAAACTCTGCCGCTACGCGTTGCCGCTACTGAAACCCGGCGGGCGGCTGCTCGCGATGAAGGCGCCGTCCGCAATGATTCAGGATGAGCTGTTGGCAGCCACGAAGTACATCAAGGACGCCGCGCGCGTAACCGACGTCATCGACTACACGCTGTCTGACGGCGCAGAGCGCAGCGTCGTTGTGATAGAGAAGAAGGGGTAGAGGGCATCTGATGAAAACAGCATATATCTTCGGCGGACAGGGTACGCAGCACCCGGGTATGGCCGCCGCGTTTGACAATACCTACGGCTTGCCCGACATAGCTCGACAGGCTACGGGCATTGACGTCTACGACCTATGTCTAAACGGTACGCAGGAGCAGCTTAACCGTCCGCTGCACGCGCAGCTCTGCACGCTGTTCATGGATCTGCTCGCCTATCGTCAAGCACAGGCGAACCCCGAATACGGCGAACCTGCCGCAGTGGCCGGACATTCCCTCGGCGAATACGCGGCGCTGACTGCGGCGGGCGTACTTGACACATACGATGCGTTCGCGTTGGTCAAACATCGGGCGCTCTGTATGGAGGATTGCATTGGCGAGGGTACGGGTATGGCGGCCGTATTGCGGTTGCCGCCACAAACCGTCGAAGCCTACTGCGACGAGATCGACGGCGTGTACACGGCCAACTATAACTCGCCCAAGCAGACCGTGATCTCGGGTACCGTCGCCGCGCTCGAACAGTTCGAGACTCGCGCCAAGGATGGTGGCGGCAAGGTCATGCGGCTCAACGTAGCGGGCGCGTTCCATACGCCATACATGAAACCTGCCGCAGATGCGTGTGCGCAGCATCTGCGCGCCGCGACGTTCAAACCCGCACGCGTGCCCATCGCGTTCAATACGACGGGCACGACCATCGACGACCCCGACTACAGCGAAATCCTCACGCAACAGATCCATTCGCCCGTACGTTGGGTGCAGTGTATGTATACGCTGCGCGACTTGGGCGTCGAGGCTGTAATCGAGTGTTCACCCAAGTCGATCCTCTCGTCGATGTTCAAAGACTACGACGACGCCGCGATCAAGGCGTGGCGCAAGGGATGATCACGCTGTACATTGGCATCTGTACAGACGTTGCCGCACCATTGGCGACCCCACGCATCGCGCGGCAGCGCGATCTCAGTCGCGCGGCCTACGCACTCGTACGGCGCGTCGCGTGGGAACGCTACGGCACGACGTCCGGCATACGATTTTTGCCCAATGGCAAGCCGTACATTGCGGACGGCGCGTTTGAGTTCAGTCTGTCGCATACGTCGGACGCGTACGCCGTGGCCATATCCAACGCGCCGTGTGGCGTGGACATCGAGCGCATACGCGCGGTTGACATGCGCATCGCGCGGCGGTATACGCCAAACGAACGCGCGCATTGCGATTCGCCGTTTGACGTGCTGTCTACATGGACGCGCAAAGAGGCATACTATAAAATGGCAGGCGGTCGTCTGCTCGACGTCGATACAACGACGTCGCACGGCGAGATACGCACGTGGACGCTGCCACGGCACATCCTGTCGGCGGCGGGCGACGTTACGAATTGTGAGGTAAGATATGTATGACTATATCAGCGGCGCAGTCGCGGATAAGGCGGACGGCTACGCTGTCATCGATGCGGGTGGCATCGGGTACCGCATCTATGTCAATGCGGGTGATATGACGACGCTCGGCGAGAGTGCCAAGCTCTACGTGTATGAACACATCACCGAGACGTCGCACGAACTCTACGGCTTCACGTCCAAGGCGCAGCGCACGGCGTTCACGCAGCTGCTGACCGTCAAGGGCGTTGGCGTCAAGGTTGCACTCAACATCCTGTCCGTCGCGTCGCCGTACGACATCGCCGTCGCCATCATCAACAACAATACGGCGCTGCTCCAAGGTGCGCCGGGCATCGGCGCCAAGACCGCCGCGCGGATCATCCTCGAACTCAAGGACAAGTTCAAACGGACCGATATGCCCGCGTCTACGGCGGACGGCGGCGCGGTCAGCGTCGTCAGCGACGTGTTGGGCGAAGCCGTCAACGCGCTCGTGTGCCTCGGATACAGCGCCGAAGTCGCGACGGAGGCGGTCAAAGATATACCGCCCGACGTCACGGTCGAACAGGCCGTGCGCATAGCGTTGCGCAAGATGCTGTGACGCGACGTGCGTACACCATACAAAAGCTGCATATTTCTCAAAGGGTCGATTCATACGTTATGCGAAGGATATACGCCATCATCGCGATACTCATACTGTTGCTCTGTTCGTGCGATAGTGGAAGACAGACGGCCGAAGAACCGACGGTCGACGATACCTATAAACAGGTCAAAGACCCGCGTCTGCGCGTTGTCAATGTGTACATCAACGACAACCTGATCGCGTTGACGCCCGACGCGCGGTTCAACGACGAAGGTGCGACCATCTTTCCTGTCGCGCAGTTAAGCATCTTGAATTTGCAGTACGATCTCAAGTATCGTGGCGTCACGATCTCTACGATGGATGGCACGCGGTCGGTCGACATACCCGAGCTTTACTACATCGATAATTCGGTCTACGTACCCATGCGCGGCATCATCGACGAGTTCTGCGACGACTTCGTCTGGAATGCCGACGCGCGTAGCGGCTACCTCTATGTCTATTCGATGCTCGCGACGTTTCCCGTCACGCCGTCGCTGTTACCCGATATACAGAGAGACGACGACAGCATCACGGCGTATCTGAATACAGTGAGCAAAGTGCTGCACGTCAACGCGGATTGCAGTGCGTGTAAGCACATCAGCGAGGCGCATAGGGAGACCATTGAGGTCGGGAACATCGATGAACTGAACGACTTAGGCTATAAAGTCTGCCCGCAATGTACGGAAGTCTATTGGCAAGTCGTGGGCAGCGGTCAACAGTAGCAATATCATAGAATAACAAGTATATGGGCTGCAATGCATGTGAGGTGACGTTATTATGACGAAAGCAATTGTATTGGCGGGCGGACTCGGTAAACGCTTGGCGGCAGAGGCGAGTGATCTGCCCAAGGCGTTGCGGTTGGCCAATGGCAAACCGCTACTCCACTACGTATTGGATGCACTGGGATTCATCAAGCCTGAGGATACGTACATCGTCGTGGGGTATAAGCACGAAGAAGTGCGCCGCTATTTGGGTAAGCCTGAATCCGAGGACGACATCATTGGGCAGGGTAGCTACAATATCGTGTACCAGCGCGAACAGTTGGGTACGGGTCACGCGGCGAATATGGCTGCGCCGTACCTGTCGGGTGAGGGTGGCGATACCCTCGTCGCGTTCGGTGATATGCCGCTGTTCACGCGCGGCACATTCGAGGCGTTCTATCGCGAACATATCGAAAAAGGCAATGACTGTACGATCCTGACCGACCTGTTCCGCGGCGACGACATTCCGCACTATGGCCGCGTGATTCGCACTGACGATGGCGGCATCTCTGCCATCGTTGAGCAGAAGGACTGTACGCCCGAGCAGAAGCTCGTGCGCGAACTCAGCGTCGGGCCTATGTGGGTCAAGACGGGGTTGCTCTTCAAGGCGCTCGCACAGGTTGGCAATCAAAACGCACAGCGCGAGTACTACCTGCCTGACGTACCGCCGATCCTCGTACGTATGGGTTACAAGCTCGGCAGCTTGGTGCTCGACGATTCGCCCGAGATCTACGGTGTGAACACACCCGAAGACTTGGCGTACTGCGAGGCATATTTGAGCAAGACGCACGGCGCATAGTTGCCGTTGCGCACGGATAGCACATATCGAAGGAGCCTTCGCGAGATAACCCGTACGGTTGTTTCGCGAAGGCTTTGTTAGAATCCGAGGAGATCTCTATGGAGCATTTTTCAAACGCCGTTGTTCATCACAAAAAGACCATCTTGATCATATTTTTGATCGTCTCGATGATCAGTGCGGCCCTGTCACTGCTCGTCGACGTCAACTACAACATGGCCGACTACCTGCCCCAAGGCGCACGATCCACCGTCGCCCTCGACATCCTCGAGAATGAGTTCACCGCCGCGATGCCCAACGGCCGCGTCATGATACGCGACCTTGACTTGCATCAGGCGCTCGCATACAAAGTGCAGCTCGCGGCGATCCGAGGCGTGTCGTCCGTGCTGTGGCTCGACGACGTCGTGGGGTTAGATACACTCAAGACCACGCCGCTCGAATTCCTCGACGCATCGCTGGTCGAGAACTACTATAAAGATGGCACTGCGCTGTATATGATCACAGTCGAGAGCGCCAAAGAGACCGACGCACTCCGAGGCATCTACGCGCTGATCGGCGAGGACAACGCCGTATCGGGGGAAGCCGTGAACACCGCGTCGACGCAACTCATGTCAGTGTCTGAAGTACTCAATGCGATGATGATCTTAATCCCCATCATCATCTTGCTGCTGATCATCTCCACGACCTCTTGGATCGAACCCGTGCTGTTCCTGCTCACGATCGGCGTCGCAATCCTGATCAACATGGGTACCAACGTCGCACTCGACGAAATCTCGTTCATCACGCAGTCGGTGAGTCCCATCCTACAGCTCGCGGTATCGCTCGACTACGAGATCTTCCTGCTGCACAGCTTCGCCGACTACCGCAAGACGCATCAGCCCGAAGAG
>CAYPOE010000073.1:6366-9935 GCA_964412285.1 uncultured Eubacteriales bacterium
GATCTTCCTGCTGCACAGCTTCGCCGACTACCGCAAGACGCATCAGCCCGAAGAGGCCATGAAATGTGCAATGATCAAGTCGCTGCCGACCGTCGCGGCCAGCGCGGCGACGACAGTGATCGGCTTCTCGGCGCTCATGTTCATGCGATTCGGCATCGGCGCGGACTTGGGATTGAATCTCGTCAAAGGTGTGATGTTCAGCTTTGTCGCAGTCATGATCTTCCTGCCCGTCGTCACGTTGATGTGCTACAAACTCATCGACAGGACGCAACACCGCTCATTCATGCCCGGATTCGACCACGTGGGCGGGCTGTTCATGAAGATCCGCATCCCCTGTCTGATTCTGGCGTTTGTACTCGTCGTGCCGTGTTTCCTCGCGCAGTCGAACAATGAGTTTCTGTACGGGATGGGCAGCGTGACCAATACGTCGCGCGTCGGACACGACACCGCCCTCATTGATGCGGAATTCGGCAAGCTCAACCAGTTGGTGCTGCTCGTGCCGCGCGAAGGCGTGGGCAAAGAGGCCGAACTCTGCGCCGCGCTATCCAAAGTGCCACGCATCAACCAAGTGCTGTCCTACGCGACGGCCGTCGGCGCGGAGATCCCCGCCGAATTCGTGCCTGCGCAAGCCATCGAGCAGTTCTACTCACCGCAATACGCGCGGGTGATCCTCTACGCCGACACGTCGGAGGAGGGCGTCGACGCGTTCGAGACGGTCGAGGCCGTGTACGCCGTCGCGGCGCAATACTACGACGAAACCTACATGACAGGACAGAGCGCAACACTCTACGATATGGAGGGCGTCGTATCAATCGACATCGGTATGGTCAACCTCATCGCCGTCGTCGGCATCTTCATCGTACTGTTGTTGACGTTCCGCTCGCTGACGATCCCGCTGTTCCTGCTGTTCACGATTGAGACGGCGATCTGGATCTGCCTGTCGTACTCGTACTTCGCGGGACAACCCATCAGCTTCATCGGATACCTGATCATCATCGCGGTACAGCTCGGCGCAACGGTGGACTACGCGATTCTGTTCACCAACAACTATATGCATAACCGAAAGACGCTACCCAAGAGGGAGGCCATGCGCACAACGATTGGCGACAATTTCTCGGCAATCCTCATCTCGGCGACGATTCTCGCCACGGCGGGATTCACGCTCGCGCTGACCTCGACCAACCCGATTATATCCGAACTCGGCTCACTGCTGGGGCGGGGAACGTTGCTATCGCTGACCATGGTCGCGTGTGTACTGCCCGCACTGCTCGTGCTGTTCGACCGTGTGATCCAAAAGACGACGCTCAAACATGCGTTCTATTCTGAGGAGGCAAGGACATGAGAAAATTATTATCACTCGTATTGATCTGCCTGTTGTTGTTTGCATCAGTCGTACGCGCCGACGGTGTGCCGTCTGGTAAGAACGAAGTCGTGTATGGATTGCTCGACGCCAACGGCGGCGTTGACAGCATCTACGTCGTCAATGTGTTTGACAGCGGCGAGGTCGTGGACTACGGCGCGTACGTCGACGTACGCAACATGACGACGGCAGATCGGCCTACCCAAAGCGGCGACGAGGTTCGCATCAGCACCAAGGCTGATAAGTTGTATTACCAGGGTACGCTCGAATCCAAGGCGTTGCCGTGGGACATTCGCATCGGATATACATTGGATGGCAACGAGGTATCGGCCGCCGAACTCGGCGGCGCGAGTGGCGCACTCGCGATCCACGCATCCGTCGGACGCAATCCCGACACGAACAGCACGTTCTTCGACAACTATGCGCTGCAAATTGCGCTGTCGCTCGACAACAAGCTGTGCGACAACATCGTAGCTGACAACGCGACGATTGCCGATGCGGGCGTTAAGAAGCAGATTGCCTATACCGTACTACCCGGACAGGGCATCGACTTCGTCGTCACCGCCGACGTGCGTGACTTCGAGATGGACGCGATCTCGATCAATGGCATCCGTATGGCATTCCCCCTCGATTTTGACACCTCGGAATTTACGGGACAGCTCTCAGAGTTGACCGACGCGATTGCGGGTCTCGATGACGGCGCGGCACAGTTGCGGGATGGCGCGACGCAGCTATCGGATGGTATGCGGCAGTACGCCGACGGCGTGAAGGCGTACGCCGACGGCATGGCGCAGCTGTCAGACGGCGCAAAGCAGTTGAGCGACGGTATGTCGGAGTTAAGCGGTGGTCTGCGCGAACTGTCGAACAATGGCGGCGCATTGGTCGAGGGTGCGTTGGCGATTCAAGCGTCGACGTTTGACGCGATCAATGCGCAACTCGAGGGGCGAGACTTGGGATTGCCCACGCTCACGCCCGAGAATTACGCGGCGACACTGTCGGGGAATCCGTTGCTGCGCATGATCAAACAGCAACTCGACGGCATCGTGCAGTTCACGGACGGCGTCAAGGCGTACACGGGCGGCGTGACCCAGATCAGCAACGGCGCGGCAGAGTTGTCGGGCGGGCTGTCGGAGTTGGACGCATCGACCGCAACGGTCGCAGCAGGCGCGAAGGCGTTGTACGACGGTGCAGTCGAGATCCACGACGGCATACAGCAGCTACGCGACGGTCTCGCACAGTATCAGGACGGTACGGGACAGTTCCGGAGCGAGACGGCGAACATGGACGGCGACATCGCCGACAAGATTGATCAGATGATCGGCGACGTCATGGGCAACGGCGAGGAGGTCGTGTCGTTTGTGTCGAAGAAGAATACCAACGTATCGGCCGTGCAATTTGTACTCAAAACAGATGCCATACACATCCCTGTGATCGAGCAAGTTGCCGACCCAAAACCGGCGGCATTGACATTTTGGCAAAAGTTGCTCCAGTTGTTCGGACTGTATTCATAGGGTATCATGCATCAGCCGTGTAAAAACATTGCAAAATGTGACGCACGACACTTGACAAATATGCGCAAGTTATAATATAATAATATTAATCATATTTTCCATGTGCCATGGATTTTGCAACAACGCTGCTCGCGCATTGCAAAATTTATGTGTGCATTATAAAATCCAAAAAAGGAGTCGCCCGTATGACACAGGACAACAAGCACAAGGCTTTATTGGATGCGTTGCTTAGCGACGTACAGCGCGCCGCGGTTCCGCAGGAGATGTTCGCCAAGTTCAACGTAAAACGCGGACTTCGCAATGCGGATGGTACGGGCGTGCTCGTCGGCCTGACCGAGATCGGCGATGTACATAGTTACATCATCGATGAGAACGAGAAAGTCAACGTACCCGGCCGTCTCAGTTACCGCGGCATCAACATCCGTGAGATCGTCGACGCGTGCATCGAAGAGAATAAGTTCGGCTTCGAGGAGACCGCGTACCTGCTGCTGTTTGGCGAACTGCCGACGCAGGATCAACTGGCTGATTTCAACGAGTACCTTGGTGCATGTCGCCGACTGCCGCCGCGCTTCATCGAGGACATGATCCTCCGCGCGCCGACGCCCGACATCATGAATGGCCTCGCGCGCTCGACGCTCGCGCTCTACAGCTACGACAGCAACCCCGACGACATCGGCATTGCCAACGTGTTGCGCCAG
>CAYPOE010000074.1:0-9904 GCA_964412285.1 uncultured Eubacteriales bacterium
ATAAAAGAAGTAAGCGATGGACTCGAGGGTTACTCTGCCCTCATCAGCTTCTTGCCTGGCTGCAAGGAGTTACATGTGCATAGCGGGGATGAGAGGCTCTGCCTCTCTGGTGACGGTTACAAGTGGCTGATGTATCTGCCTTTGGCGGAAAAGTGGTGCATCACGGCTTTTTACAATCCGCAGAACGAGCTGGTGGAGTGGTACTTTGATATTAGCAAAGGCAACTTTGTTGACGAGGACGGAATGCCTTGCACAGATGATCTATTTTTGGACTTGGTCATTCTGCCCGATGGCAGGTCGATCACGATTGATCAGGATGAGTTGCAGGAAGCGCTGGATCAAAATCAAATTACGATGGATGACTATCACTTTGCATATAGAGTCAGAGATGATATTCTGAGCAGCAAATGGAACGATGTTCCGTTTCTTCGGAATCTATGTGATGCGTTGATTGCACTGTATAACGAATAGAAGTAGTTGACATAATCGGAGGAATCCACCTATGAACCTGACCTATAGCGACGCCAAAACATTTGAACACAGCCACAGCATCGTCGACCTGTTCCTCGCCGTGGAGTGGCAGTCGGGCAAGATGCCCGAGCGGCTCCTCAAGGCGCTCTCGAGCTACGATTGCGTATACACGGCGTGGGACGACGATACCTGTGTTGGACTCGTCGGCGCGCTCGACGACGGCGAACTCACGGCGTACGTACATTACGTCTGCGTACATCCCGACTACCAAGGGTACGGCGTGGGCAAACGTTTGATGGAGATGCTGCACGCGTATTATGCATCGTACAACGCCGTCATACTCATGGGCGTCAATACCGCCGTCGCGTTCTACGAGCGGCTCGGTTACAAAGTCATGGACGACTGCAAGCCCATGAAGCTCATGAACGCGTCAGAGTAACACCCAGCACATCAGGGCGGCGAGTACGCCCTGTATGGCTTTACATACGATATATTTCTTGATGTCGATGCCGCGCCCGAGCGTGATGCCGTAGACTTGCATGACAATCGACAGCCCCGAGAATCCGAGCAGCAGCGCAGTGAGTACGCATTTCCACTGAATCGTGACCTCGGCGACCGCCATATCGGCGACGCCGCCCGTGAGCTCGAGTGCGCCGCTGACCAACGCCGCCGACACGCTGTACGGTACGCCGACGAGCGACAGTGCGGCCTCGATCGCGCCCGTGATGCCGACCGCCTGCACCATCGACGTGAGCGCACCGAAGAAGATGATGAAGCCGCAGATCAGCGCAGTCAGCGCGACGCTCTCGCGCACGGCGACGGCGAGTCCCTGTGACAGCGGCACAGTGTCGGTCAGGCTCAACGCCGTGGAGGTATGCGTGAGGTTTTGATGTCGTACATAGCTGCGCTTGTCGGCGTACATACCTAACACAATGGCGATTAGGATCGCAGACAGGATGTGCGTCGCGAGCATGACGACGCCAATGCGCATCGAGCTGTACAACCCGACGCCGATCACGCCGATGCAGAACAGCGGCGACGCGTTGTTGCAGAGGATCATGAGTCGCGTACCCTGATCCGCATCGATCACGTCGGCGTCGCGCAGCATGGCCGTACACCGCGCGCCGACGGGATTGCCGCTCGTGAAGCCCATGAGCAGCGCGAACACGGTCACGTCGGGCAGTGCGAACAGCGTACGCATGAGGAATCCGCACCGACGCGCGGCGGCCGTGACGAAGCCGCTCTGCATGAGTAGGCGCGATAGCACAAAGAATGGGAACAACGCGGGTACAATCGTGGTCACGCAGAGTTGCATGGCGTGCGCGGCGCCCGCCGATACCGAGCGCGGCGTGACGACGAGTCCGAGACACAGCGCGCAGAGGAACAGCATCGTGATGCGACTTGCAGTACGTTTGGTCATATACAATACACCCTGTCTACCTGTCTGTCTGTTTACATAGAGATACGCCGAGAGATATACGCTTGTACCATCATATGCGCGTCCGCGCCGTAGCATGATTGGCCTGTCCGCCGCATAGTATGTATTACGGCGAAATTGACTGCGGGAATCTATCTATTTATTTATCTATGCGTAAATTCAGAGAACGGTTGGCCAAGACGCTCGATCTGCCCAAGGAGGTTGCGCTGGATCTATCGCGCATCATCATCACGGCAGAGAATGAGATCTATGTAGAGAATTACAAGAATGTCATCGAGTACACTGATACGCTGACGCGGCTCAAAACGTCGGGACGTGCGCTCGAGATCCGCGGGCGCGGACTCAGCATACGCGCCATCAACGACGACGACATCCACATCACAGGACAGATCGACAGCGTGACCTTCACGAATTCATAGAATATGCTCATACTTCACATACTGCATTACATCACAGGCTACCTCGTCATCGATATACGCGGGCGGTATCAGGAGCGGTTCTTTAACGTCTGCCTGCGGCGCGGCCTTCACCTCTGGCAGGTAGAACGGTTGCCGAGCGGCGTGACGCGCGCCTGCATCGGCATCGGCACGTTCTTCAAATTGGGCGAAATCGCGTGCCGCACCAAATGTTATCCGCACATCGTAGCCAAATGCGGGCTGCCATTCGCACTCAAGCGGCGGCGGGGACGCGTCGCGTTCGTCGCGGGGCTGTTGGGTTGCCTGTGCGTCGTGTACTGCTTGTCTACGCTGCTCTGGGTCGTCAACATCACGGGTACCCTCGTGGATCCCGAGACCGTGCGGCAACAACTCCAAGAGGCGGGTCTGCGCGTAGGCAGCCGCCTGTCGTCGATCGATCCATACGAGATCGAGGAAGCGTTTCTGCTGCATCACAAAGAATACGCGTTCGTATCTGTCAATCTCAACGGCACCGTCGCCAACGTCGAGGTCACGGACGCCTACCCCAAGCCCGAGATCCTCAAATTGGACGAGCCTTGCGACATCGTCGCGTCGCGCGATGGCGTGGTCAAGCGCGTGAGCGTCCTCAACGGCGAGCAGACCGTCAACGTCTACGACGTCGTGCGCAAGGGGCAGCTGCTCGTGAGCGGCACGGTGTTTCGCAGCGGCGTAGGGTTCGAGTACCTACGCGCGGCGGGCGAGGTCGTTGCACAGACGACGTACGAGGCGACGGCGCCCGTCGTACCGTATGTTGAGTTCAATCAGATTACGGGAGAAAAAAAGACTTTGCGCGTGTTACGCGTACTAAACATGGCATTACGACTCTATTGGGACGATAGCGTAAACTATTCACAATATGATACAATCGAAGGGGAGGAATGGCTGACGATTGGCGGCGTGACGCTACCTGTGGGCATCACGCGCACCGAGTATCACGAGGTCGTTCCACAGAAGCGCCCACTGTCCACACAGGAGGCGCTGACTCGCACGGTCAAGGCGCTCTATGCCGGGTTGGACGCGCAGACCGAGGAGGCCATATCCGTACAACGTTCCCACACCGTCGACCAGACGGACAAGGGGCTGGTCGTGACGGCGACGTACACGTGCGAGGAGAACATCGCCGAGGAGGTGCCGTTCACCGCGCCCGATACGACTCCTGCCGCACCGCCCGCGGATCCACAACCCAATACCCAAGATACCTGAGCGTACACCCATCTACTCGAATTATCACTTATACTCATCTCATATGGAACAAACGGACAAGCACATCATCACAGAAGCTACGATTGAACACATCGAGGACGTAGCGGGGTTGTTCGGCATGTATGACGCCAATATACGCCGCGTCGAGTCTACGTTCGATGTGCGTATCATCAATCGCGGCAGCGACGTCAAGATCACAGGCGAGCCCCACGCCGTCGACAAGGCGCGCCGCGCGGTCAATTCGCTGATCTCGATGAATCGCATCGGCGAGAACGTCACCGAGCAGAGCCTCAACTACCTGCTCACGCTCGTCGAGGATGGGCGCGAGAACGACATCAGTCAGCTCTCGAGCGACACACTCTGCATCAGCGCCAACGGCAAACCCATTCGCGCCAAGACACTCGGACAGAAGAAGTATATCGACATCCTCAAAAAGAACACCGTGACCTTCGGCATCGGGCCTGCGGGTACGGGTAAGACGTACTTGGCCGCCGCGCCCGCCGCCGCGGCGCTGCGCGCCAAGACCGTCCGTCGCATCATCATCACGCGCCCCGCCGTCGAAGCGGGAGAAAAGCTCGGCTTTCTGCCCGGAGATTTGCTCAACAAGGTTGACCCCTACCTGCGTCCGCTCTATGACGCGCTGTTTGATATACTGGGCAGCGACGTCTATGCCAAGTACATCGAGCGCGGCATCATTGAAGTCGCGCCGCTCGCGTATATGCGCGGCCGCACGCTCGACGATAGCTATATCATCCTCGACGAGGCGCAGAATACCACGACCGAGCAGATGAAGATGTTCCTCACGCGCATCGGCTTTGGCTCGTACGCGATCGTCACGGGCGACATCACGCAGGTCGACCTGCCCGTCGGCAAGCGCAGCGGACTCAAGGTGATTACCAAGATCTTGCAGGGCATCGAGGGCATCGAGTTCTGTTACTTGACCGAGCGCGACGTCGTGCGTCACCCGCTCGTGCAGAAGATCGTCAAGGCGTACGAGAAATACGAATCCACCGCGCCCGAACCACAGCGTCGCACCGCGCGCCGTGCAAAAGAAAAAGAATAGATCACTCAAATCAAGAGAATCAACAAACCCCCTGCGGCGTGCAGGGGGTTTGTTGATTTGTCGCGCGCATCGTCCGATCGCGAAGGATACGGTCGGGGATGCGTTTTGGATCGCGCCGCCAACCCCTGCCCATTAACTGTTCCTGCCACGCCGTCATACTATATAGTGGAGGTTATTCTTATGCCAGTGACACAGTACCTGATTACGTTCACGAGTATAACGCACGCCATGCGCCTCAAGAAGTATTTCGCGGCCAAGGGCGACATCATCGGCGTTATTCATACACCGCAAGGTCTCAACCACAACGGCTGTTCGCATTCGGCACGCTTCAAATCCGTGTATCTGAGCACCGTCATCAGCGCCGCGCGGGCGATGGGTTTGCCCATGCGCGCGGTGTACTCGTATGACGGCTCGACGTATGAACGCGTTAACATACTCTAGTGTTTTATTGTTCCTGTTATCGCCTATCACCTCAGCCGCAACGGTTCTAAAAATACCGACCCTTGCCGAATATGCAAATTCTTATGCCGCAAGGGTCTTTGAGAAGAACAGCACACAGTCGATTACCCTCAAGAGATTTTATGATTTTACGGATATGAAAAGCATGAAAAGATTCATGATCTATTTCGATAACGCCGCAACGACACTGCATAAGCCGGCGTGTATGGCACGCGCTATGCGCCGCGCTATGCGCAAGGGCATGGGCAATCCCGGGCGCGGTTCGCACGACGCGGCGCTGTGGTCGTCGCAGATCTTGTTCGACGCGCGCGCCGCGTTGGCGGAGCTGTTCAATATACCCGACGAGTCGCGCATTGCGCTGTGTTACAACGCGACGCACGCCATCAACCTCGCCGTACACGGCGTGATCCATCCTATGCTCGAGGACAAGCGGCACGTCGTGTTGTCGACCATGGAACATAACGCCGTATATCGCCCCATCCACGTCGCTTCGCAGCACTACACCATCGTACCCGCACTCTGGGACGGCAGCATCAGCGCCGAGGCCGTGCGCGGCGCAATCCGCCCCGACACCGGTCTCGTCGCCGTAACCCATGCATCCAACGTCACAGGCGTGGTCAACGACGTCAAGGCGATCGGCGCGGTCTGCCGCGAGATGCGCGTGCCATTCCTGTGCGACGCGTCGCAGACGGCAGGCGTACTGCCCATCGATGTGCAGGGCATGAACATCGACCTGCTCGCGATGCCCGGCCACAAGGGGTTGCACGGGCCGACGGGTACGGGCGCGCTCTATGTGCGCGAGGGGTTGACGTTGTATCCACTGCTCCAAGGCGGCACGGGTTCGGGTTCGCTCAAACCCATCATGCCCGAGGATATGCCCGATCGACTCGAGGCGGGTACGGCCAACGTGCTGGGCTTTGCGGGATTGGCTGCGGCCGCACAGTATGCCAAGCGGCACATGGGCGCGCACGCCGTCAAACGTGCCGTGCTCATGCAGGCACTGTCCGAGACGTTGCATGACGTGGGGGGCGTCAAACGGTACGGCGTCGGCGACCTCGTGGGCATCTATGCTATGACCGCGCACGGCGGCGATACGGCGGTGTTGGCGCAGCGGCTGTCCGATGAATATGGCATCGCGACGCGCGGCGGATTGCACTGCGCACCGCTCGCGCACCGCGCGTTGGGTACCATCGATACGGGGATATTGCGCCTGAGCCTATGTGCCGACAATACGATGTATGAGGTGAACAGAACTGTTGCCGCGTTGCGCAAGATCTGCGCTGAGTGTGAACGATAACATTGCCCGGAATATAACTCGCCTGAGATGCGTCTCAGGCATTTTTGTTGCGTTGTATTACACTTGCGTTACATAGCTTTACAGGATGGTATAAGTGTAGTATAATATAAGCGGCGGCAAAGAACACAAAACAGGCATACTAACAGGCGGGCGTACCATGACGGTCATTGACAGCTTCATCAGCAACATACGCACGACATTGACGTATATACGATTCGTCGACTATCTCGACATCGCTTTAGTAGCTTACGGCATATACCAAGCCATACGCCTCGTCCGCAATACGCGCGCCGCGCAGTTGCTCAAAGGTATCGTTTTCATCATCGTGTTGCTGTTTGTCAGCGACTGGTTCAATCTGATTATGGTGAATTATATCTTGGTCAACACGGTGCAGGTCGGACTCATCGCCATCATCATACTGTTTACACCCGAGTTTCGGCACGCGCTCGAACGCGTCGGACGTTCCAACCTGAGCAAGATCTTTACACTCAACGAGGAACGCTTGCGCGAGGAAGAGATTCACCGCTACTGCCGGATCATCGCCGATACATGCAGCAAGTTTTCGGCCACGCGCACGGGTGCGCTCATCGTCATACAGCGTGAGACCAAGCTCGACGACATCGTCAAGACGGGCGTACACACGAATGCCGACCTCTCGGCGGAACTACTGCAGAACATCTTCATCAAGGATACGCCGCTGCACGACGGCGCCGTCGTCATGCAGAACTTCCGCATCGTCGCGGCAGCTTGCTTCTTGCCGCTGACCCAGAACCCCAACCTCGCGTCGGACATGGGTACGCGCCACCGCTCGGCCATCGGCATGAGCGAGAACGCCGACTGCATCGTACTCGTCGTCAGCGAGGAGACGGGCGGCATCAGCATCGCGCGCGACGGTCTGATCACGCGCGGCTACTCGGCCGACGGCGTGTACGACGTATTGTTCGCCGCCCTGCGGCCCATCGAACGCAAGAAGAAGCGCGCCGACGACAGTAGCGCCGACGCATCGTAACCAACGTACGTTATACCACCATACCATCGGTCGATACAATCACTGCGATCATTGCGATTATGGCATCCATATTCAAGCGTCTATTCCTCAACGATCTATTACTCAAAGCGGCGTCGGTCATATTGGCCGTCTGTTTTTGGTTTTATTTGGCTGTCGTGCTTGATCCCGAAACACAGACCACGATACGCAACGTCCCCATCAACTATACCAACAAAGACACCGTGACATCCAATGGCCTCGTCATGGTGGAGACGTCCGAAGAGATACTCGCCGACGTGACCATCAAGGGTAGCCGCAAGCTGATCTCGATCACGCAGCCGCGCGACTTGCGTCTCGTCGTCGATCTGTCGCAATGCACGCAGGCCGAGGTATACGACCTCAAGATCGAACCGAGCTTCCGCCCGAGTACGACCGCGATGTCCATCGTCGAGTTATCGCCGATTTCGGTCTCTGTCGAAATGGATGAACTGGCCGAAAAGTCGGTACCCATTGAGGTGCGCACAAAAGGGCAGTTGCGCGATGATTACTTATTCGGCGAAAAGACCGTATCGGCGACGTCGCTGACGGTCAAAGGCCCCAAGAAAGACATCGATACCATTGATGCGGCCATCGTTGAGATCGATCTGATGAATGTAGGTACGGATATACGCGAAAAACTGCCCGTACATTTGGTCAATGCAAGCGGCGCCGTTGTCGAAGATGCAGAAGCTGACATATCCATCGATACCGTCGACGTATACTATCAAGTACTCAAACGCAAGAAGGTACCCATCGAGG
Source organism: uncultured Eubacteriales bacterium (assembly GCA_964412285.1). Taxonomy (GTDB): domain Bacteria; phylum Bacillota; class Clostridia; order Monoglobales; family CAYZNM01; genus CAYZNM01. The sequence goes on from CAYPOE010000074.1 coordinate 8,173, forward strand.
TATTGATGACCATACACGTGGGCAAGGACGTCGTCATACCTGACTCCGCACCCGTACCCGATCCCGTTGATCCCGACGCCGAGGGAGAGTCATCCTCGCCGCCCATACCCACGGCAACCTACGTTGCACCCATAGAGCGCGAGTTCACCTATGAGCCTACGATCGTAGGTTTTACAGAGGTGTCCATTGTAGGGCCTGAGGCATTGATCGACAGCATCGACACGATCTACACCAAACTCATCGACCCCCTGCCTTACAGCGACGGCATGACCCAGAACGAACCGCTCGATATACCGGAGGGCGTCAAGACCGAACCCGATACCACCGAGGTTTCGATCCGCATGAAGTACGTATATAAGAACGCACAAACCAAGTCGTAATGTATTTGCAGCACCATCGTTGCGGTGTTAGATCCATTCTGCAAGTTCTTATCAGTCACTGCACGTTTTTTATCAGATATAGAAGGAATCTCTATGCGTTATTTTGGAACAGACGGCGTGCGCGGTATCGCCAACGATACATTGACCGCGTCACTTGCCTTTCACATAGGATTGAGCGCTACATACGTGCTCGGACAGCACGTTGCCGCGCCGACATTCGTCATCGGGCGCGACACGCGCCGTAGCGGCGACCTGCTCCATGCCGCGCTCTGCAGCGGCATCCTCTCGGCGGGCGGCAACGTACTCGACGCTGGACTTATGACGACGCCGGGCGTCTCGTTGCTGACCGAACGTCACGGCGCGGCGGCCGGATGCGTCGTGTCCGCGTCGCACAATCCCGCACAGTTCAACGGCATCAAGCTCTTCAACGCGAATGGCGAAAAACTTTCCGATGAGCTCGAGCGGCGCATCGAGTACTACATCGATCACATCGACGAGGTGCCGTTGGTCGACGCAACCGCGATCGGTCGCGTGACCCCGTGCGACACGTCCGCGTATACACAGCATATCATCGACAGTGCGCCGCGCAGGCTCGACGGTGCGCGCGTGCTACTCGACTGTGCCAACGGTGCAACGGCATACTACGCGGAGGACGTCTTCGCTCGATTGGGCGCGCACGTCGTCGTCATGCACAATGCGCCCGACGGCGACAACATCAACCGCAACTGTGGTTCCACGCATTTGGCGTCGTTGCGCGAGCGCATCCAACAGTGCGACGCCGATCTCGGCCTCGCGTTCGACGGCGACGGCGACCGCGTATTGGCCGTAGACGACCGCGGCGGCATCGTCGACGGCGACCGCATTCTGCTCATACTCGCCAAGTACTTGGCCGAGCAGGGTCGACTCCCGCATAATACGATCGTAGTCACGGTGATGAGCAATCTTGGATTCAAGAAAGCGGCCCAATCGTACGGTTATCATGTAGAGGTCACACCCGTCGGCGACCGCTACGTGCAGCAGTGTATGCGGGACAACGGCTACGCACTCGGCGGCGAACAGTCAGGACACATCATCACGCCATACATGACGACGGGCGACGGCATCCTCACAGGTGTACTGTTGGCCTGTGCGACACACGGCGCGCGGCTGTCGACATACGCCGACGTCATGCATACCTACCCGCAGATTCTGCATAATATCAAGGCCCAACGGACGGCGCTCGATAAGCCCGAAGCACGGCGCGTGATACAAGAGGTCGAAGCGACACTCGGCGACGATGGGCGCGTACTCGTGCGTGCGTCGGGTACCGAACCGCTGATCCGCATCATGCTCGAGGGCGACGACGTCGACAG
>CAYPOE010000075.1:0-9901 GCA_964412285.1 uncultured Eubacteriales bacterium
GTACGCGGCGGCGGACGCAAACCGTGGCGGCAGAAGGGTACAGGTCGTGCGCGTCAAGGTTCCAGACGTGCTCCGCAGTGGACGGGCGGCGGCGTTGTATTCGCTCCCAAGCCCCGCGATTATCGTTATGCGATCAATCGTAAGGTTAAGCGTCTGGCGCTCAAGTCCGCACTGACCGATAAGGTCAACACGGGCAGCCTCGTCGTCATCGACGACCTGACACTCGACAGCTTCAAGACCAAGGAGACGGTCAAGCTGCTCGGCGCGTTCGGCATCAATAACGCGTTGGTAGTTACCGACGGTGTGAACAAGAATCTGGTCATATCGGCGGGCAATGTCCCCGACGTACAGACGACCATCGTCACCACGCTCAACGCGTACGACGTCCTCAAGTACGACAAGCTGATTCTCACCAAGGCGGCTGTCGACCGTATCTCGGAGGTATATGCGTAATGGAAAAGAATATATACGACATCCTGATACGTCCCGTCATCAGTGAGAAATCCATGGGCGGTATGGCCGACGGCAAGTATACGTTCGTCGTCATGAAGACCGCCAATAAGTTTGAGATTAAGTTCGCTGTCGAGAAGGCATTCGGCGTCAAAGTCGCGAGCGTCAACACGATACGCATGGAGGGCAAACCCAAGCGTATGGGCGTTCATGCTGGCAAACGCGCCGACTTCAAAAAGGCAATTGTTACATTGAAGCCGGGCAGCAAGACGATAGAGTTGTTTGAAGGCATAAATTAGTGATCAGTTGACTGTTGACTGTTGACAGTCAATGTGGAGGTTATACAGTGGCAATCAAATCATACAAGCCCACTACGCCGTCACGCCGTTTCATGACGGTATCAGCCTTTACCGACGTCGATAGGGTTGAACCGTATAAGCCGCTGCTTGCGCCGTTGGCCAAGCATGCAGGTCGCAACGCGTACGGACGTATCACGGTGCGTCACCGCGGCGGCGGCAATAGGCGCAAGTACCGCATCATAGACTTCCGCCGCATCAAGCCGGGTACGGCCGAGGTACTCTCGATTGAGTACGATCCGAACCGCTCGGCGAATATCGCGCTGATCAAGTTCGAGGACGGCACGCATAAGTATATCATCGCGCCCGAAGGCTTGAAGAAGGGCATGAGCGTCACCAATGGTGAAGGCGCAGATATTCTGCCCGGCAACCAGCTCAAGATCGCCGACATCCCCGTCGGTTCGCTGATCTACAACATCGAGTTGCACCCGGGTAAGGGCGCACAGCTTGTGCGCAGCGCAGGTACCTATGCGCAGCTCATGGCCAAAGATGATGTATATTCGCAGGTGCGTCTGCCGAGCGGCGAGGTTCGCCAGATTCGCGTCAACTGCACGGCGTGCATCGGTACGGTCAGCAACGGCGATTTCGAGAATATCTCGATTGGTAAGGCCGGACGCAAGCGTCATATGGGTTGGCGTCCGACGGTACGCGGTAGCGTCATGAATCCCGTCGACCACCCGCACGGCGGTGGTGAGGGTAAGTCTCCGATCGGTCGACCGGCCCCGGTCACGCCGTGGGGCAAGCCGACACTCGGCTTGAAGACGCGCAAGACCAAGAATAACACCGATAAGTTTATCGTAAAACGTCGAGGTAAAAGATGAGTGAGAAACCCGTAAAGCGCCCATATATAGAAGAACGTCTGCTGAAACGTATCGAGGCCATGAATGCCAAGAACGAGAAGCGCGTGCTTAAGACGTGGTCGCGTTCCTCTACGATTTATCCGCAGTTTGTCGGACATACGATTGCCGTATACGACGGCAAGAAGCATGTACCCGTCTACTGCACCGAGGATATGGTCGGACACAAGCTCGGCGAATTCTCGCCTACGCGTAAGTTCGGCGGACACGCAGGTAGCAAAACCAGCGCCACAAGGTAACAGTTGTCAGTTGACTGTTAACGGTTTATCATGTTGGCAGTTTATCATTAGGAGTTATATATGCAGGCAACAGCACACGCGAGATATATACGCATATCGCCGCGCAAGGTCAACATCGTGAATAAGCTGATTCGCGGCAAGAGCGTCAACGACGCGAAGGCGATATTGCGCGTAACGAATAAAGCGGCGGCACCCGTGGTGTTAAAGCTGCTCAACTCCGCGGCGGCTAACGCGGAGAACAATCACAGTATGGACGTTGACTCATTATACGTATCCGCAGCGTTCGCCAATCAGGGCCCGACATTGAAGCGTATCATGATACGCGCGCGCGGCAGTGCAGACAGACTGCTCAAGCGCACGAGTCACGTGACCATCACCGTGGCAGAACGGGAATAATCATCGTATTGGCACTGCCATTGCGTCGGCAGACGGCTCTGTCTGTCAACGGTCGACCGGCAACTGCCAACTGATATAGGAGATATATATGGGTCAAAAGGTACACCCGCACGGCTTTCGCGTCGGCGTCATCAAGGACTGGGATTCACGCTGGTTCGCCGACGACAAGAGCCTTGGCGATTTGTTAGTAGAGGACTATCAAATACGCAAATACCTCAAGAAGACGCTGTATAAAGCGGGTATAGCGCGTATCGAGATAGAACGCAAGGCAAACAAGGTCACAGTATTCCTCCATGCCGCAAAGCCCGGTATCATCATCGGCCGAGGCGGCGAGGCCATTGAGCGGGAACGGCAGGCCGTGGAAGCCATGATTGGCAAGGAAGTGCGCTTAGAGATCATGGAAGTGCGCAACCCCGATATGTCGGCACAGCTCGTCGCCGAGAACATCGCAGAGCAGCTCGAGGGTCGTATATCGTTCCGTAAGGCGATGAAGTCGTCGATGGGCCGTACGATGAAGTCGGGTGCCAAGGGTATCAAAACCAACGTGGCAGGCCGACTCGGCGGCGCGGAAATCGCGCGCAGCGAGCACTACCACGAGGGGACGATCCCGTTGCAGACATTGCGCGCCGACATCGACTACGGTTTCGCAGAGGCGCACACCCCGACTGGTATCATCGGCGTCAAGGTGTGGATCTACAAGGGCGAGGTTCTCACGGATAAGAATGCCGTTGCGATCGACACATCGCGTCAGATCGCGCGTCCCGATCGCGATCGTCCGCGCCGCAACGACAGGCGTGATGGCGGCAGAGGTCAAGGCGGCGGTAACCGTGGCGGCGGCGGTCGTGGCGGTCAAGGCAATCGCACACAGGGCGGCTACGGCGGCAATCGTCCGCAGGGCGGCGGCGGTTATGGCAATCGTCCGCAGGGAGACCGTCCGCAGGGCGGCGGTGGCTATGGCAATCGTCCGCAGGGCGACAGACCCCCGCGTCCGCAAGGCGGCGGCTACGGCGGCAATCGTCCGCAGGGCGGCGGTGGCTATGGCAATCGTCCGCAGGGCGACAGACCCCCGCGTCCGCAAGGCGACCGTCCGCAGGGACAGCGTCCGCAGGGCGACAGACCCCCGCGTCCGCAGGGAGATCGTCCGCAAGGACAGCGTCCGCAGGGCAATCCGGGCGGTAACGCGTAAGCAGTACCCGCAACACAGACGCAACATGTGCGTCGTTTATACCATTCCACACAGGTGTAGGCGGCGTACTATCAAGGAGATGAACACATGTTATCACCCAAGCGTGTTAAATATAGGAAGGTCATGCGCGGCCGGTTGAAGGGCAAAGCCTTGCGCGGCAACACCGTCACGTACGGTGAGTTCGGTCTGCAGGCGCTCGAACCGGCGTGGATCACCGCGAACCAGATCGAAGCAGCCCGTATCGCCATGACACGTTATATCCGTCGCGGCGGTAAGGTATATATCAAGATATTTCCGGATAAGTCCGTGACCAAGAAGCCGGCAGAAACCCGTATGGGTAGCGGTAAGGGTTCACCCGAGTATTGGGTAGCCGTTGTCAAGCCGGGTAGGGTCATGTTTGAGATGGCTGGCGTATCCGAAGAGATGGCGCGCGAGGCATTGCGTTTGGCTATGCACAAGCTGCCCGTCAAGTGCAAGTTTGTAAAGCGCGGAGAGGGGGAAGCACATGAAGGCGAGTAAGCTGCGTGAATTATCCGTGCCCGAGCTGCAAAAGAAGCTGCAAGACGGCAAGGAGGAGCTGTTCAACCTCCGCTTTATGCAGGTCACGAACCAGCTCGCAAACCCGATGCGTATCCCCGAGGTCAGACGCATGATCGCGCAGATCAAGACGATTTTGCGTGAGGAAGAGATCAAGGCCGGCAAGGCGCAATAATCATCGAGGTGTATATTTTGGACACAACACGTAACGATCGTAAAACGCGTATTGGCGTTGTCGTCAGCGACAAGATGGATAAGACCATCACCGTTGCGATTCATCAGAAGGTACGCCACCCGCTGTATAATAAAGTAGTGAATCGTACGACGAAGCTCAAGGCACACGACGAAGGCAACACCTGCGGCGTCGGCGACCGAGTTCGCATCATGGAGACGCGCCCGCTGTCACGCACCAAGCGTTGGCGCTTGGTTGAGATCGTCGAGAAGGCGAAGTAATAGTTCGTTGATAGTATAAAATGTCACGTGTAGCGTTATCGCACGGACGGCCTCGCATGAGGTACCGTCCACGATAAACGACGATATGTAACTTGCTATGCCAAGTTACATCGCACCATCGTTTATCGCGTTCTTCTAACGATACACGTTATCCAGAGGTGATATAGTTGGTACAACAGCAGACAAGGCTGCGCGTAGCCGATAACACAGGCGCTAAAGAGATCATGTGCATACGTGTCATGGGAGGCAGCGTTCGGCGTTACGGCAACGTAGGCGACGTAATCATAGCGTCCGTCAAAAAAGCAACGCCCGGCGGCGTAGTCAAAAAGGGCGACGTCGTAAAGGCGGTTATCGTGCGTACCAAGAAGGGTATGCTGCGCGCCGACGGTTCGTCCATCAAGTTTGACGAGAACGCGGCGGTCATCATCCGTGAGGATAAGAATCCGCGCGGCACGCGTATCTTCGGGCCTGTAGCGCGTGAGTTACGCGATAAGGAATATATGAAGATCCTTTCGCTCGCGCCGGAGGTATTGTAATATGAAGATGAACATCAAGAAGGGCGACTCCGTCGTCGTATTATCGGGTAAGAGCAAGGGCAAACAGGGCAAGGTACTCGCCTGCTACCCCAAGAACGATACAGTCATCGTCGAGGGCGTCAACATGGCGACCAAGCACAAGAAGCCGCGCCGTATGGGTGACGCCGGTGGTATCATCCATCAGGAGATGCCCATACACACCTGCAAGGTCATGAATGTCTGCAATAAGTGCAGCAAGCCCACGCGCGTCGCGCGCGCCGTCATTGGCGAGAAGCTGCAGCGCATTTGCAGACACTGCGGCGAGATCATATAAAGAGGTACCTAATGTCAAGATTACACGATTATTATAACAGCGAGATCGCCGGCGCACTCATGAAGCAATTCGGTTATAAGAGCGCCATGCAGATACCCAAACTCGTGAAGATTGTCGTAAACATGGGCGTAGGCGACGCCAAGGATAACGCCAAGGCATTGGAGTCCGCCGTCGATACGCTGACGCGCATCACAGGACAGAAACCCGTTGTCACCAAGGCGAAGAAGTCCGTCGCCGCGTATAAGTTGCGCGAAGGTTCAAGCATCGGTACGATGGTTACGCTGCGCGCGGATCGCATGTGGGAGTTCGCGGATCGACTGTTCAACGTGGCGCTGCCGCGTGTGCGCGACTTCCGTGGCATCAACCCCGATTCGTTCGACGGTCATGGCAACTACTCGATGGGATTACGCGAACAGCTGATCTTCCCTGAGATTGAGTACGACAAGATCGACAAGGTACGCGGCATGGACATCTGCTTCGTCACGACGGCACAGACCGACGAGGAAGCCAAGGCATTGCTGACCATGATCGGCGCACCGTTTTCCAGGAATAGCTAAGCTATCGTAACGAAGCTATCGTAAAGGATATTATCTATGGCTAAGAAGTCTATGATCTTAAAGCAGCAGCGTGAGCCCAAGTTCTCGACACGAGCTTACACGCGCTGTAAGATATGCGGCCGCCCGCACTCGGTACTTCGCCGTTACGCGATTTGCAGAATCTGCTTCCGCAACTTGGCGTATGAGGGCAAGATACCCGGCGTACGTAAGGCGAGCTGGTAACTCACTGATCCTGATTGCACACAGATCACGATCATCCACCGTCACAGCCCCTGGTTCGTGACATATGCCATGTAGAGCTGTAATGCATGGCGCGCAAGCATTTTGCACAAGGAGGACAGCACATGCACACAACCGATCCCATCGCCGACATGCTCACACGTATCCGCAACGCGAATACAGCCAAGCATGAGAGCGTTGAAATCCCGTCGTCCAACATGAAGAAGGCGATCGTCAAAATCATGTTCGACGAGGGTTATATCAAGAAGTACGAAATCATCGAGGACAACAAGCAGAATATCATCAAGGTATGGCTCAAGTACGGCGAGGGCAAGAAACAGATCCTCGGCGGCCTCAAGCGTGTGAGCAAACCGGGTCTGCGCGTATACGCAGGCAAGGACGAGCTGCCGCGCGTGCTCAAAGGTTTGGGCATCGCCATCATCTCGACGTCCAAGGGCATCATGACCGACAAGCGCGCGCGCCGCGAGAACATCGGCGGCGAAGTGCTGGCGTTCGTGTGGTAACGGAGGGGTAGAATATGTCACGTATAGGAAAGAAGCCCATACCCGTGCCAAGCGGCGTCACCGTCACGGTTGACGCAAACAACGTCGCTACGGTCAAAGGCCCCAAGGGTACATTGACGCAGGCGTTCGACGCGGGTATGACGATCACACAAGAGAACAACGTCATCACGATTGCGCGGAACTCCGACGCGCCCAAGGTACGCGCATTGCACGGTCTGACGCGCAGCCTGCTCGCCAACATGGTCACAGGTACGTCGGCCGGGTTCGAGAAGATCCTCGACATCAACGGCGTCGGCTATCGCGCACAGAAGCAGGGCAAGAAGCTCATACTCAACCTCGGTTACTCCCACCCTGTGGAAGTCGACGAGATCGACGGCATCACGATCGACGTGCCCGCGCAGAACATCATCATCATCAAGGGCGCGGATAAGCAAGTCGTCGGACAGTTTGCCGCCGATGTACGCAACAAGCGTCCGCCCGAGCCGTACAAGGGCAAGGGTATCAAGTACCGCGAAGAGGTCATCCGTCGTAAAGAGGGTAAGACTGGCGCCAAGAAGAAATAATCATTGCGCTTAACATGTATGTCAAGGGTAGCCATTGACGAAGACCAACGGCGTAAAACCTGAGAGGATATGTATGATAAAGAAACAGAGTAAGTCCGTAGCGCGCGTGCGCAAGCACATCCGCGTGCGCAAGAAGATCCGCGGCACCACGGAGCGTCCGCGCCTTTGCGTATTCCGCTCGCTCAAGCACATCTACGCGCAAATCATCGACGACGATAAGGGCGTAACATTGGCTGCCGCATCGACGCAGGATAAGTCGTTCAGCGGGTACGGCGGCAACGTCGACGCCGCCAAGAAGGTCGGCCTGAGCATCGCGGCCGCCGCCAAGAAGGCCGGCGTAACAGGCGTGGTATTCGACCGTGGTGGCTATATCTATCACGGACGCGTCAAGGCCGTAGCCGAGGGCGCACGTGAAGGCGGTTTACAGTTTTAAGACCAGAATCCGTAGCCGTATATTCGGCTATGAGAAGTAAGCTAAGGGGAAATATATGGCTAAAGAGCTGATTGACGCTTCAGTCTTGGATATAAAGGAAAAGGTCGTCACGATCAACCGCGTCGCCAAGGTTGTCAAGGGCGGTAGGACATTCCGCTTCTCGGCGTTGGTCGTCGTAGGCGATGAGAATGGCCACGTCGGCATGGGACTCGGTAAGGCGCAGGAAATACCCGACGCGATCCGCAAGGGCATCGAGGACGCCAAGAAGCACCTGATCAAGGTGCCGCTCAAAGGTACGACAATCCCGCACGACATCGTCGGTAAGTTTGGCGCGGGACGCGTGCTGCTCAAACCCGCCGCACAAGGTACCGGCGTCATCGCGGGCGGTCCCGTCCGTGCCGTACTCGAACTCGCAGGTATACACGACATCCGTACCAAGTCGCTGCGTTCCAACAACCCCCGCAACATGGTTCACGCAACCATCGAGGGTTTGGCATCGCTGACAGATGCAGAATCCGTAGCCAAGAGGCGCGGCATTTCTGTCAAGCAGGTGTACTACGGTAAGAACGCCGAGTAGTCGCTGTTTGAGCGACTGCCGGTAACTGATGAGCATGAGGTTACTATGAAATTAAAGATCACACTCGTGCGCAGCCCGTTGGGCAGGCACAAGAACCAGATCGCCACAGTTGAGGCGCTGGGTCTGACCAAGATTCGCTCGTGCGTCACGCACAACGACGCGCCGCACATCCGCGGCATGATTAAGACCGTATCTCACCTTGTAGAAGTGGAGCAGGTCAACGCATAAAGCGTGTTGCAAGAATCGTTGGAATGTCGCTCTCACATATTGAGTGCGAATTGAAACGGAGGCATTATGAAGTTATCGGACTTATCACCTACCCCCGGCTCCACGGGCGTACGCAAACGCATCGGACGCGGCATAGGCAGCGGTACGGGCAAGACGTCGGGTAAGGGACATAAAGGACAGAACGCCCGTTCAGGCGGTGGCGTACCCATATGGTTTGAAGGCGGACAGATGCGTCTGACGCAGCGCGTGCGTAAACGCGGCTTCACAAACAAGTTCGCCAAGAGTTATAATGAAATCAATATAGAGTCGTTAAACGAGATCCCCGCAGGTACGATTGTTACGCAGCAGTATCTGTTCGAGAATGGCTATCTCGCCAAGATGCAGGACGCACTCGCCGTACTCGGCGATGGTGAACTGGGAGCCAAGCTGACCGTGGTCGCGGATCGCATCACGGGTTCGGCGGCGCAGAAGATCCGCGCGGCCGGCGGCAAGGTCGAGCTATTGCTCGATACCAACGTACTCGAGAAACTCCGTAATGGCAGCGTCGTGACACCTAAGTTACTGTTCGAGCGCGAACTCACGTCCATCGAGGCCGACGGCTTCCACATGAAGGGCGCGGGTCGTATCACCAAATCTGTCACGGTCAAGGCGCGCAGCGTCACGCCGGGTGCAACCAAAATTATCACATCGGCAGGAGGAAAGGTCGAGGTGGTATAAGTGTTTGAGATACTAAAGAACGCTTGGAAGATACCCGACCTACGCAGGAAGCTGCTATTCACCCTGTTCATGCTCGTCATCTTCCGCGTCGGTTCGTTCTTGCCCGTACCGGGCATGAATGCCGAAGCGATCCAGAAGATGCTGAGCAACGCGGGTGAGGGTAACCTACTCGGCTTTCTCGATATATTCGCGGGCGGCGCGTTCAGTAACGCGACTGTGTTCGCGATGACTATCATACCGTATATCAACGCGTCCATTATCATGAACCTGCTGACCATCGCCATTCCCTATCTGGAGAGACTCCAGAAAGAGGGCGAGGAAGGCCGCAAGAAGATTGCGCAGTATACGCGCTACTTTGCGATTGTGCTCGCGCTGATCCAAGCGCTGGGCACATACCTGTCGCTGTCGGTCGTCGTCGTACAGAACGACGCAGGTTACACAATCCGTGCCGTCACGAATCCCGGATTGCTGTCAGCACTGACCATCATCTTCACGCTGACGGCCGGTACGGCGTTCCTGATGTGGATGGGTGAAAAGATCAATGAACATGGTATCGGTAACGGTATCTCACTCATCATCTTTGCCAATATCGTGTCGCGACTGCCGAGTGCGGTCAACACACTCACGCAGTATATGCTTAGCGGCAGACTCAACATCTTCGGCATCGGAGCCATCCTGCTCATTGCGTTGGCGGCGGTTACGGCTGTCGTCTATGTATCCGAGGCCGAGCGCCGCATTCCGGTGCAGTACGCCAAGCGCA
>CAYPOE010000076.1:0-9894 GCA_964412285.1 uncultured Eubacteriales bacterium
TCAATACTTGAGTTTGTGCTTAGAACTCAGCATAGACTCGATGTTATCGAGCGCCTTGCCCGTACCCTTGGCGACGCAGCTGATCGCGTCGTCGGCGACGAAGCAGTGGATGCCCGTCTCAATCGAGATGATGCGGTCGAGTCCCTTGATCAGCGCGCCGCCGCCCGTGAGTACGATGCCGCGCTCGCTGATGTCGCCGACCAACTCGGGTGGGGTGCGTTCGAGCACCGACTTGACCGCATCGATCATGTTGATCGTGGGTTCCTCAAACGCGTCGAGCATCTCCTGCGCCGTGACTGTAATCGTCTTGGGCAGACCCGATACCAAACTGCGACCGCGTATATCCATCGAATCGTCGCCGCTGTCCGTACTCGCGATATAGACGCAGCCGATGTTGATCTTGAGTTCCTCGGCCGTGCGCTCGCCGATCAGGATGTTGTGTTTCTTACGAATATATTTGATGATGGCTTCGTCGAACTTGTCGCCTGCCACCTTGATGCTCGTACTCACGACGATGCCGCCGAGCGATATGACCGCGATGTCGGTTGTACCGCCCCCGACGTCGACAACCATGTTGCCGTATGGGCGCGCGATGTCAATGCCCGCGCCAATGGCCGCTGCGATGGGCTCCTCGATCAAGAATGTCTTGGCCGCGCCCGCCTGCATCGCCGCGTCGACGACCGCGCGTTCCTCTACTTCCGTAACGCCGCTCGGCACGCAGATGATGATGCGCGGCTTGGCCAATCGGCGGCGCGTGATCTTGTCAAGGAAGTAACGGAGCATACGCTCGGTCATGTTGTAGTCCGAGATCACGCCATCGCGAAGCGGACGTACGGCGATGATGTTGCCCGGCGTACGACCCAGCATGTTCTGCGCCTCCTGCCCGACGGCCAAGAGGCGATTGTTGGTGGTATCCATAGCCACGACGGATGGTTCGCGCAATACGATACCTTTGCCCTTTACATAAACGAGTACCGACGCGGTACCCAGGTCAATGCCTATGTCTTGTCCTAATCCCATAATCAGTCCTTTATCCTAATTCGCGCATCCCGCGCATTGGCGTTCGCGATTGATTTTTATAGAGTATCGCCGATCAGCGTACCGTCTATGCTACGCACACCCGACGCCTTGCGTATGAACGCACCCGCAGCCGCGTGTGGCAACTGCGTCGTATAGCGCTCGGCCGCGTGGGGTGTGGCGTGTATGATGTTGCCATCGCCATCGAACATGTCGCCGATCACGGCATGGGTTACGCTGCCGTCAGGACAGAGGATCTCGACGGTGTCGCCCGTACATAATTTGCCCTTCTGCTCCACGTGTGCGACGCCGTCGATATATGCGTGGATATATCCCATGACGGCGTGCGAACGGATGTAGCTCGCCGTGTCGTAGATCTGTTCGCCCTCGCCGTACCAGAAACCCGTGCCGTACACGCGGTGACTGACCTTCTCGAGTTCAGCCAAATACGGCCTATAGTCGTACGCGTCGGGGTCAGACAGCACGGCGTCGATCGCCGAACGGTATGCGGCAGTGACGCCCGCGACGTAGTATGCACTCTTGACGCGTCCCTCGACCTTGAGCGATGAGACGCCCATATCGACGAGCTGCGGCAGCTCGGCAATCAGGCACAGATCCTTGCTGTTAAAGATAAAGCTACCGCCCTCGTCCTCATACACGGGGATGTACTCGCCCGGACGCTTCTCTTCTACCAAATGATAGTGCCAGCGACAGGTCTGCGCACACGCGCCGGCATTGGCGTCGCGTGACGCGAGATATTTGCTGAGTAGGCAGCGCCCACTGTACGCCATGCACATCGCGCCGTGTACAAATACCTCGAACTCACCCTGGTCGCCGAGCGCGCGCTGCATATGTGCGATCTCGTCGCGCCCCAGTTCGCGCGCAAGTACGATGCGCGATGCGCCCATATCGAACCACGCCTTGGCTGTGAGCGTATTCGTCGTATTGGCCTGCGTGCTGATGTGCAGCGGCAGGTCGGGTATGTGTTGACGCAGCAGCGTGAATACGCCGAGGTCGCTGACGATGGCCGCGTCCGCGCCGCACTGCGACGCGTATCGTGTGAGTTCGAGCATCCCCTCTACGTCGCTGTCGTGCGCGACGACATTTAACGTGAGGTATGCCTTACGACCGTATCGATGCGCGTAGGCGATGGCTTCGGCCATGTCATCGGTGGATATGTTGCCACTCGCCGTGCGCAACGAATACTGCGTCGCACCAAAATAGACGGCGTCTGCGCCGTAATCAATCGCGATACGCAGCTTGTGCAGATCCCCTGCGGGACATACGAGTTCGGGTGCGGTGTTCATCAAAACTTTCCTGACTTCTTCTCTGCAATATCCAAAATAGTATCTTGTAAGCTGAACATCGTTGCGCCCGACCCTTGGTGGTCAAAGCCCAATAGATGCAGCGTCGAGTGTATGCACAAGATCATGAGCTCACGCATCAGCGAATGTCCGGCCGCGTCGGCCTGTCGTTGTGCGCACGATACGCTAATCGCGATGTCGCCGAGACAGTCGGGTTCACCCATCGGGAACGACAGGCAGTCCGTGACGTCGTCGACGCCGCGATACCGTTGATTGAGGTCGCGTATGGCTTCATCGTCACAGAGCCATAGATTGACGTCGGCGTCGATGGCGCTCAAATGACTCAACGCAGTATCGATCGCGTAGCGCAATTCGCTCAATATCTGCTGGTTAATGGGAACGTCGGCAGTGATGTTGATCATAATTCCTCTTGCCCTTGTGCTTGTACTTGTATTGGCACAGTCAGCGCTACGCCGTCGCCGATGCTTAGGATGGACGTGGCATAACCCGACAGGTTGCACAGTGTATCAAGATACATGCGTAACCGTTTGACAATGGTGATCTTGCGACGCATGACGACGTCGTCCGACGCGACCATACCTTGGTACAGCACATTGTCTGACACGAGTATGCCGCGTGGCGACAGCCTCGGCAGCAGTAGCGGCAGGTACGCGGGGTAACCGCCTTTGTCTGCGTCGAGGAAGATTAAGTCGTACAGGCCGCCGAGCGTGTGTAGTATCTCTGATGCGTCGCCGACGTGTATGTCGACGTTATTGCATCCCGCAAGAAAATTCCGGGCGACGGCTGCGGTGTTAGGACATAGTTCGATCGTATCGATGTGCGCACAGAGTGGCGACATATGCCACGCCGTGTAGCCGATGGCTGTACCGACCTCGAGTACCTGCCCTGCCTTGGCCGCGCAGAGTGTACGTAGCAACGCGACGGTATCGTCGCGCGCAACGGGAACGTCGTGCGCCTTTGCGTACGCGAGCATATCCGCGTTGTGCGGTATGTGTAGTGTACGCGTAATATAATGATTGATGTAATCGTAACAGATGTGATCAGACATAAGATTCGTAACGGCAGAAATTGCCGATGATTCATTATACCATAGAATGATTTGATAAGCAATACACCGTGCCGATTTTTTATCATAGAGATCTGTGGAGATCCTGTAGAGATATTATAGAGATATGTAGAACTTAGTAACCACATTCCACAACAAGACTTCCACAACAAGACAACACCAAACCCTCTGAAACGAGAGGGTTTGGTGTTGCAAATCACTTCTTCATGTACTCGTACACGCGGTTGATCAGCGCCGCGGCCTCGGCGCGCGTGACGTTACCCTTGGGACGCAGCTTGTTGTTGTCGCCGCGAACGATGTTCGCCTCGATGAGCGCCGACAGCGGCACGCGGGCATATGCGTCGATCTCGGACGCATCGTCGTACCCGTCGACCACGGTTTCATCATACGGCAAGTCGATACCCGCGTATATCATCATGCGGTGGATCAATGTAAAGAACTCCTGTCGCGTGATGTGCTGTCCGGCCGCACACTGATTCCCCCCTACGCCGGTCACGAGTCCCGCGCGCTGCGCTGCGCCGATGGAGTAAGTATAGTACATTGTTTCGGATACATCGAGAAACGTCGACGGCTGCGCGTCACCGTCGCGGAGCAACGGCGCGAACAGGTAGTGCATGATCTCGCCGCGCGCGACGGGCTCATTAGGATTGAACATTCCCGGCGCGTTCGGCGCAACCTTGCCTTCGCGCAACAACGCGGTCACGTCGTTCTTCGCCCACTCGGCAGACGACAGATCACGGACGGGCAACGGGGCAATCGATGCGTACAGGTTCTGATATGCGGGCTTGATCATGCCATCGGCAGTACTGTGACCCCAGTGTATACCGACGTCGTTGCCGCTGCCCTCAACCTTCCAGAGTTCATCCATGTGCGAGAAGAAGATTACCTCGACGTTGTGCTTGCGCGACCAGTTGTACAGCGTCTCGGTATACGCCTTGGCCTGATCCATACCCGGCACGGCGTTGCCCTCGGCACTGCCCGCCGTCGGCCAACCCGTCTCGGAAATGATCACAGGCTTACCCTTGGCGATCTCCTTCATGCGCGTATACGACGACAGGACGGCCTGTGCGGCCGCATTGGCCTCTGTACCCTCGAAGAACGGGTAGATCGTGTAGAGGATCACATCGCACGCGTCAACGAGCTTGGGATTGTCGACGAACGCCGACATAGTATCCGAAGTCGTGACAGGTACGTCAGTACCTTCGACGCCTTTGCGTACGTAGTTGATGTACTCGATGAGTGTATCGACAGCAAAGTCACCGCGATACAGACACTCCGAACCCACGACGGCGACGTCGATGTACCCGGCCTTGGTCAGTTCGATGAGTTTATCCAGCTCGGTGTAGATCTGCGTACGGCTGTAGCGTTTGTCGATCCAGCATCCGCCGATGACGCGCATCTGATACGTGTCTTTGAGCGGCTTGTAGATCTTGGCCAGTTCGCCCGTCACACCGAACAGCCGCACGGTATCGGCGTACGGATACAGGCCGTTGAGCTGCCAGAGCATTTGTTCGAGCGGTACGGCGCTGTTGGTCTCGGGACTCAGCCCATTGGTGTATGGCGAGTAGCAGATCGAGAGTTTGGGTATAGCCGCGACGTCCTTGGGTTGATACGCGACGGTCGCCGCGCGGGTCGCACTTTCGGGACGTGGCTTGTCGTACTGCACGTCGTTGCCGCCATCGCTGCGATAGATGGTCGCGCCATCGACTGCGACGGTCTGCGTGAGTTTGACGTCGGCCGATGGAGAGAAGTACGACGGCACGAGGTATACGTACAGCACCTCGGCGATGAAGTCGTTGCCGCCCGATACGAATCGGCACTCGAATGTACCGTCGCTGTCGATGCCCACGTACGGCGTATCGTACGTGGGCTTGGGCGCCCAGACTGCGCCGTCACGCGTCACAGACAGCGCCATGGTCACGCGATAGTCGGTGTACTGGCCGCTACCGAGTACGACATGTCCCGTTACATAACTGCCGCCGTCGATCGACGGTACATCATCGATGATGATGTATGCGCCGCTGTCGGCGGCCGCACACGGCATGGGCCACAGTGTCAGACAGAGTACCGCGGCCAACAGCATTGAGATATACCTCATAACATCCCCCCTTTAATACCTCTATTATACCGCACGCAGACGATTCTGTCTATATAAACAACGCCAACAAACGCCAATAAACACTTTGCTTGCAATCGCATCTGTGGTATAATGTTGTATTGCTATGTAAAAGCAAATGCAAAAGTAAACAAAAAGTAAACAAGGGGGGTTATAGGATTTTTATGAATAAACTCATTACAATTCGCAACGACGTGATGTCCGTGACAGTCAACGCCATGGGCGCAGAGGTTTGGAGCATACTGCGCAACGATGGGCGCGAACTGCTGTGGCAGGGCAACGCCGACATCTGGGCGGACAGGGCACCGCTCATGTTCCCGCTCGTCGGGCGACTCAAGGGCGGCGCGTACACGCATGGCGGCAACGCGTATGCAATGGATATACACGGATTCGCCAAAGACAGTCCATTCGACATCATACAGCAGAGCGATACCTCGATGTCGTTCGAGCTGAAGCGTACCGACGCGACGGCGGCGATGTATCCATTTGACTTTACGCTGACCGTGACCTACACGCTCGACGGCAATACGTTGCGCAAGAGTCACGTGATCGAAAATCGCGGCGAACAGGCGATGTATTACGAGCTGGGCGGACACGAGGGCTACAACATCGCGGTAGATGGCGATGCGATGCGCGACTGTTTCCTGCGATTCCCAGGGAAAGATACGATCCATACGTACACGACCGACGTCGACATCATGGTTAACAAAGACGCCACGCCCATCGCACTCGACGGCGACAAACTCATGCTGGCCATGGAGTTGTTCAAAGGCGACGCACTCATATTTGACGACAGGGCAGGCAAGTGCATTGAACTGCACAGTGCGGCGCGCGGCCACTTGCTCACAGTCCAGTTCGACGATTTCGCGTACTGCGGCGTATGGACGCGCTACCGCGAGGCGGATTCCCAGTACGTCTGCATAGAGCCGTGGTCGTCGCTGCCCGATTGCAACTTCATCGACACCGAACTCGAACAAAAGATCGGCGTACGCACCGTACAGCCGCACGCATCCGAAACCATGACGTACACCATTACACTCGCGTAAATCGTGTGATTATGTGAACAGTACGCAGTCCGCGTTGGATATGACGCCGAAGTGGCGTTCGTACGCATACTCGTTCTCGAACCACTCATCCATGAAACGTCGCAGCAATGCGTCGCCGTTACGTTCGCGTATGCGCGCGCATTGCGCGGCGTGATCCGTGATCACGTACGCCTTCACGTCGTACGCCCAACTCAACAGCGGGTGCAGACTGTACGAACCTTCGATGATAATCAAGTTTGACAAGTTCGATGGCGCAATCGTAATCTCGTCGGTGTATTGTGATTCGTACCAGTTATAGCGTCGGTACGTGACAGGTACACCTTGCCACAACTGCACAATGACTTCGGATAGCAGCCGCTCGTGATGAAGAAAGCCGCTGTGTCGCAGCAGTCGACCGGGCTGACGCAGCTCCACCGGCGGGAAGAAGTCGTCGATGTGTACGACAGGACAGCCGTACCGTTCTGATACCAACGCGGCCACCGTCGACTTACCTGCACCCGCGTAGCCATCTATGCCAAGCGTGATGTGTGAGCGCTGTTGCAGCGTGCGATCGAGTATGGCGCACAGCGCGTCGTAGCCCAATGGTTTACGGATGATTTGCTTATTCTGCATCATTTACATATCAAAGTCAAAGCTAAGCTGCTCGCCGACAGATGGCTGCGGCAACGCGTGCATATATTTGAAGATCTCGTCATTGTTGAATAGAATCCCATAGCGTGCGCATAAATCGCGTGCGTAATGCCAGAGTCTATCCTCGTGCGGCGACGGAATCTCGTACGCGAGACCGTAGGTATCGTGGTACTTCTTGCGTAGACCTGGGAAATGTTCATCGAGTTTATCGTAAAAGTATTCGCGGCTGCCACTACGCAACGTCATGCCCATGCCGAAATTGAGTATGCCGTACACGCCCGCATCGGCACAGTACTCGATGACGCCGCGTATGTTTTCTTCTGTATCGTTGATGAACGGCAGGATCGGCGTGAGCCATACGACGGTGGGGATGTTATGCAATTGAAAGTGTTTGAGCGCTTGGTACCGCTCATAGGTTGTCGACACATCGGGCTCGACGATGCGGCAGAGCGCTTCGTCGTACGTGGTCAGCGTCATCTGCACTGTACACTTGGCCTTGTCGCGGATGCGCTCGAACAGATCGGTATCGCGCGTGATGGACGCGGACTTGGTCTGTATCGCGAGACCGTAGCCGTGCCGCTCGATGATCTCGAGTGCGCGGCGTGTATGACCCAGATCCTGCTCGAGGGGGATGTAGCTGTCGCTCATTGCGCCCGTGCCGATCACGATGCGCTTGCGCTTGCGACGCAGCGTATCGTCGAGCAACTGTGCGGCATTGGCCTTGACCTCGATGTCCTCGAAATCGTGCTTGAAGTCGTAGCAGTGGCTGCGACTGTCGCAGTAGATGCAGTTGTGCGTGCAACCGCGGTAGAGGTTCATGCCACCGCCGGGTAGGAGTATGGATTTGACGTTTGTAAAGTGCATAATTTTACAAAATTATACAACCGTGATAGTATGTTATGAGGGGATTGCATATCTCACAATACAACACATGCGGCCTACTCGGCCGCATGTGTTGTATTGTGAGATATGCGGCCTACTCGGCCGCATGTGTTTTTGTATATCGTCTTGCTTTCTTACTTCTTCATGCCATTGATACGCTCTTCGAGTGCCTTCATCTCGTCGTCGATCTCCTTGGGCAGACGGTCGCCGAACTTGCCGAAGAACTCCTTCTGGCTCGCGATATCCTCCAGCCAGAGGTCGGCGTCTACGCTGAGTAGATCCTGCATCGTAGCGTAGCCAATATCCAAGCCGTCGATGTTGATGTCGGTGGGCTTGGGTACATAACCGATCGCCGTCTCTACAGCGTCTACTTTATCATTGCAACGGTCGAGGATCCAGTTGATGACGCGGAGGTTCTCGCCGAAGCCCGGCCAAATGAACTGACCCTTGTCGTCTAAACGGAACCAGTTGACATTGAACACCTTGGGCGGGTTGGGGATCTTCTTGCCCATCTGTAACCAGTGCGCGAAGTAGTCGCCCATGTTGTAGCCGCAGAACGGCAACATCGCCATCGGGTCGCGGCGCAGTACGCCTGCGGCACTCATAGCGGCTGTCGTCGTCTCGGACGCCATGATGGCGCCGACATATACGCCATGCTGCCAGTTGAAGGACTGGTAAACCAGCGGTGCAGTCTTGGCGCGACGACCACCGAATACGAATGCCGTGATCGGCACGCCGTTGGGATCGTCGAACTTATCCGAGATGCACGGGCACTGACGTGCGGGTGCGGTGAAACGGGAGTTGGGATGTGCGCCCTTCTCGGTGGAATCCTTGCCCCACGGATTGCCCTTCCAGTCGATACCCTTGGCGGGCGGATTCTTGTCCATGCCTTCCCACCACACGGTGTTGTCGTCCTTCTGCACAACATTCGTGAAGATCGTATTGGACTGGCAGGTCAGCAGCGCGTTGGGATTCGTCTTCATCGAAGTACCCGGCGCTACGCCGAAGAAGCCGGCTTCGGGGTTGATCGCCCAGAGGCGGCCGTCTTTGCCCACGTTGAGCCATGCGATGTCGTCGCCAACGGTCTCGACTTTGTAGCCGCTCATGGTCTCCGGAGGAATCATCATAGCGAGGTTGGTCTTGCCGCACGCGGACGGGAATGCCGCCGCTACGTACTGGGTCTCGCCGCCCGGAGGCGTGATGCCGAGAATCAGCATGTGCTCAGCCATCCAACCCTCTTGCTTACCGAGGTAGGATGCGATACGCAGTGCGAAGCACTTCTTGCCGAGCAGCACGTTGCCGCCGTAACCCGAGTTGATCGACCAGATCGTGTTGTCCTCGGGGAACTGTACGATGTAACGATCCTCGGGGTTGATGTCCTTGCGCGCGTGCAAGCACTTGGTGAAGTCGCCTTCGTCGCCAATCTCATTGAGCGCGATCTCGCCCATGCGCGTCATGATGTCCATGTTGAGTACAACATAGATCGAATCCGTAACCTCGATACCGACCTTGGAGTACGGCGAATTGGCCGGGCCCATGATGAACGGTATGATGTACATCGTGCGACCCTTCATCGAACCGTCGAATAGTGCGCGGAGCTTCGCGTACATCTCCTTGGGATCCATCCAGTTGTTGGTAGGGCCTGCATCCTCTTTGTTGTGCGAGCAGATGAAGGTTCTGTCCTCAACGCGTGCGACGTCGTTCTGCGCGGTGCGATGCAGATAGCAGCCCGGCAGCTTGATCTGGTCTAACTCGAGAATCTCGCCTGTCTTCACAGCCTCGCGACGCAGTACGTCGAGCTGCTCCTTGGAA
>CAYPOE010000077.1:0-9848 GCA_964412285.1 uncultured Eubacteriales bacterium
ACGCCCGCACATGCGGCAATCGCATCGTACACCATCTCGCGGTACGCGGCAGGACGATAGTCCATGCGCCGCACCGTATCCAATATTTCATGCGCATCCACCCACCGCGCGTCGATGACCTCGTCGGGTTGCAGCCGCAACACGACCTCGTCCGCGTCGATATACGCGAAATACACGCGATGGATGTAATGTACGGTGCGTATGTCGCCGATGCAACGCATGTCCTGCGCGGCAACAACAATGCCAACCTCCTCGTACAGCTCGCGTATAGCTGCGTCGACGTCGCGTTCGCCTGCGCCGACGTGTCCCATCGCGACGTCCCACTCTCCGGGGCGAAAGTCCTTATCAAGTGCGCGGCGTTGGATCAGAAACCGTCCGTCACGCCGCCGCACGTACATATGCACGCCAAGCAGGTACAGTCCGTGGGCATACGCGTCGCCACGCAGCACAGTCTCCCCCGTGGCGTTGCCGTCCCGGTCGTAGAGATCGTGGCGTTCACGCATGGGGTATCCCCAAATCCCGCACAATCTGCGCGGACGCTTCGACAATGAATCGCTCGACCCGTTCGCTTGTGATGTAGTGGTTCGGCGCATACCGCGCCGCGTCGTACTGCGCGAACCAGTCGCGTACGTGATCGCACCACCAACGCAGTTCTTCCGCCGTGAGCAGCACGCCTTCTGTCGTGTGTGCGACGCCGCCTGCGTCTACCACGATGTTGGGTATGTCGCGCGGTACCGCCTCGTAGAGCAGGTCGAACGCGCCGTGTAACCACGGCGTATCGCGATGCAGCGCGTACTCGCATTGGTCGAGGTCGTTGTAGTAGACGTCCGTGCGTCTCCCCTCTGCGTCGCATATGGATTTGAATTCAGCATACGCCGTCAGCGTCCACACGGCGTCGGTCAACAGGTGTATGCCATAGCCGCACAGCAGTGCGTCCTGTGCGCCACGCGCCGACTGTGTGAGTGCCAACCCGTTTCGGTACATTTCATCCAATCGTTCTTGCATAGGGATGCTGTCGCGCAGATCGGGATTGATCAGGTGCGTGACATTCTTGTGGGCGCGTGTGACAGCGTTCCCACGCGCGTGGATCGCGTCGGGCGAGAGGCACCCGAGGTAATACTCGGGCGATTCGGCGAGGTCGCCGACGTGCGGCGCGACTTGGCGTGCGACGGCGAGGTGCAGCATGGGTGTAGGCATGTATCGTCTCCCTTATAACTCTACGACTGCGTCAAGGCACAACTGGAGCGCGACGGGGAACGAGTCGAGACCCCAACCGCGTTCGTCGTACGCTTCGACGTTGTGCAGTGTATCGGCCGTGAACAGCATCTGCCCGAATGTAGCGCCGCGGAACTGCGCGACGGCGGCCAACGCCGAACACTCCATATCGACGACGTTATACCCCTCCGACCGCCTGTACTCGACCATATCGGGGGTCTCACGGTAGAAGCCGTCAGTCGACCACGTCTTGCACATCGAGTACGCCATGCTGTTCTTGTCGAGCGCACGCTGGATCGCCGCAATCGCGTCGGTGTTGAGTGAAACCGTACGCGACGGCGGCAGATAGTGATATGACGTACCCTCGCACCGCAACGCCTCGGTCGGGATCAGGAATACGTTCTCATCGAGCGCAGTCAGTGCGCCGCAGCATCCACCCGATATGATGGATCGCGCGCCGTAGCCGATCAGGAAATCGAGCAGCTGCGCGGCGGGCGCCGCGCCTACGGGCGCTTGACACAGCGCGATCTCGTGTCCCTTGTGTACCGTCTTATAGACGACGTACGTCTTGGTGATGCTCGGAAACTCTGCAATCTCCTCGCAACCGTGTAAAGTTGCGTACTTGTCAACCTCGTCTGCCAAGAACGCGAACACGGCGCGTTCGGGAAAGCTGTAAAGGTCTCCCCTGTTCGGCATGAATACGGCGTTCCGATTGTCGTCGTACTCGAGTATGGGTATGTCGTGCTTGATGAATGCCATGTGATGTCCCCCTGTCTCCTGTAATCGTGTGATCGTGTGATATTGCTACGCCTGTGGATCGTACCAGCTGTACGGCAGCAAGTCGCGCAGTGTAACGACGGTTTCGGCATTGACCATGACTGCACAGCTGCGGTTGGCGTCGGCCAACTGGCTGATGAACTCGCGGCAGCGTCCGCACGGCGGTATGGGCTGACCCTGCCGATTCACGGCGACCATCTTGACCACGCCGTTCTCCCCCGCCGCGAGCATGGCGGCGGCCGCCGCGTGCTCTGCGCAGAATCCCATGCCGCACGCCGTATCGATGCAGACGCCGAGGTAGACGTTGCCCGCCTCCGTCAGCAGTGCCGCGCCTACGCCGCCGCACGATGCATGGGCGCCGAGTTCTCGCTCGACGTTGACTGCGGTCGCACGCCGGATTAACTCGTTGAAATCCATATGTTCTCCCCTCGCAGGATCTTGTATAGGAATGCTTGTCCACCATCAGTTGTGATGTTCATGATGGCATTGTGCGGTCGCATGGACTATACCGTGTCCACGATTCAGGTTAGCGCATATCCGCGCAATGCGGTGTAATGAATATCGTATATGTGACGCAGCATGGAACGTTCGGAATCAATCAGTTGGCACAGTTGATCGCCATCTACAACAGTGATCCCGTGTAGCATACGATCGATCCACATATCCTCAGCGCTGCTGTTATCTTCGTCTTGCTCTTCTCGAAGCGTCTTATCCCCTCGAAGCGTCCTGTCTATGAGTCTCTGAAATTCGTTTTTAGGGCAATGGGGGGTGATCTGTTCGTGTTCAAACATAAACAAGCTCTGGTCACACGCATGAACGTCACAGAGACGCCCGTATAGCTCTGAACCCTTCATGCTGCCGCTCAATTCCTCCGCTCTTCCGACTGCCACGTGCTCTTCGACACAATCGAATGCACGCAACTGCTTTAATGATTCGATGATGGCTTGTATATGTTTGGGCGCGGTGTAGCTCGATTGGTCATCGACGTTGTTGAGTTCGGCAAAGAATACGTTGTCTGTGAACTGTGTGAAATTTCTAAATCTATCGTCGAGCGAAATGTTCTGTTTGACTTTGGAACCCACGCAGAATCGTTCATTATTTTTTATGATCAACCATTCCACCAACGTCCTCACCATAAACCCGAGCATCGCGGTGTGCTTGTGATGGATCATTTGGGTATACGCCATATACCTATTGAGAAGAAACTGCTCAGCCGAACTAACGCCTTTGGGTTTGACGCCTAAGACGTATTTATTGGTATTAGGGATAGGCGCGCAGACCAATGTTTGCAGCAGCAGATCAATGTCCACGTTGCCGTACGATGCGCCCGAAAATAGCGCGTCACGCATCATATAGTCGATGCGATCCGCGTCAAGCTCCGAATGCAATATCTGTATCAAAGCCGACAATCGTGGTTGAGATGAAAAGTCGCACCGCTCCATATTGCCTGTGATGATGGCGATGACATCCTGCAAGTCTATCTCCGGCTCGCACGCCCCGATGTACGCTTTGATGTGTTCGTTCGTGTTGAGTACATGTTCGCCCATCCGTTCGTGATGAAATTCATTTTGATTCGGGCGCATGAATGGGTCGTATGTCACCGGATCAGTCAGCCCCTCGATCTTTTGTATGACTTTATCACGAAAGGTAAGCGTATGATCCGTCACTTCGCCGCCTTGGGGTATGATCTTCCCGCTCATATCCTTGTACACCTGTTCCACATCATGCGACAACGGATAATGTCCGACGTCGTGCAACATGCCAGCCAAGCGTACCAATTTGCGTTCTATCGCATTGAACCCTACGTGTATAGCCATTTGGTCGGCGACGTGCATCACGCCCAGCGAGTGAAGATAACGATTGTGTACAGCACACGGGAAGATCCAACTGACGAGTCCCAACTGAGATATATTCCGCAAACGCTTAAATACAGGCAGCTGTTCGATCTTATTTTCTAACTCGGTCAAACCTATAAAGCCATGTACGTTGTCCAACAAATGATTCACAAAACATAGCTCACCATTCATACCAACATCGCCCCGTCATCGCCCCGTTATGTAAAGAGCAACCCTGCGGTTGCTCTCTTGTTTTGCTTACTTAAACTTCGCGTAATACGCACGCGCTATCCCTGCAGCCGCTAAGTTCAACGACTTGATGTTCAGATGTGGCTTCTTTCCTTCTACCAATTCAGCCGCGCGTTCATCGGTAATCGTGGAATCGCCATATCGAAAGATATAGTGCAAAGTCATCACAGCCTCAAGCCATTCGACGTCTGTATACCCGTCGTGAGGGTGGCTTATGATGTTTATCAGGCTACGAATCAGGCCTTGGGCATATTCCGTAAGTTCCAATGCCTTACTGTCGACGGTTTTCACCTTGGTGATCTCAGGAGATAACGCAAACAGTTTATGGCTATACGGGCCGTGTTTATATAGCATGAAACCGTAATCGCCGCACAATGCCCCCGCTTCCTGCATAAAATAACACAGTTTTTGCAGCTTGAAACGATGCTCGAACTGGTTCTTATTAAACCGTACGCCATACACATCGTTGAACAATCGAGCGATTATCACAGATTCATTCATAGTATTCACTCCATAATAGAAAAGACAAGCATGGATCCTATATATTATAACACATGACGACAAGAGATGCAACATACACGCCAAAAAATATCATGGTTCAGTGCATCTAATATATAACATGCTTATTAACATACAATGGTGAATATGATTATTTGGCCTGTATTTGCGCCTGCGCCTTGCGAACCTGCTCCTCGACCATCATATCTTTGACCTTCATGAGACGGGTCAGATTACCGCGTTCGTTCTCGTCGAGCTTCATCGTGATGAAGCGGATCGTCTCCTGCAAGCGTGGGATCATGACATACTCGAGCGCGTTGACGCGACGGCGGGTCTTTTCGATCTCGGCCGCAAGTAGCTGCGACGATTTCTCTTTCTCCGCCAACTCAAGCAGATGCGGCAACAACGCCTGCAAGCTGCGGATCGACTGATCGAGATCGATCGACGTGCCGTAGTAGCCATACGGGAACGCATCGCCGCCACCGCCTTCCTCGATCGTGAATACGGGTACGTTGACGCTCATGATGTTGCGCGTCGATACCGACACCGTCGTTTTTTTGTTCGGGAACGAGATGGCGGCCTCGAGCGTCTGGCGCGACGTGATCGCACTCGCAATCAGGAAGCTGTCGTACACCTCGCCGATGCGTTGCTCGACGGATTCGCGCAGCTCTTTGTTCGCGCGCACGAGTTCTAAGAACTGTTTCATCAACTCGTCGCGCTTGTCTTTCAATAATTTGTGACCGCGACGCGCGACTACGAGCCGCTTTTTGAGCTTGGATAGCTCCATGCGCGTCGGGTTGACTGCCATGACTGCCATAATACACCTATCCTGTAGGGGCAGGACGCTGCCCTGCCCCTACGGTTACATGTTTAATAATACTTATCGATGAATTCCTGCTTGACGCGCGTGAGTTCGCGCACGGGCAAGATGCGCAACAGCGTCCAACCGAGATTGAGTGTCTCCTCGATCGTACGATCCGTCGCGAAGCCCTGCGCGATGTACTCCTTCTCGAATCGATCGGCGAACTGCGCATACAGCTTATCCATGTCGGTCAGCGCGGCTTCACCGAGGATCGTCATCAGCTCTTTGCACTCCTTGCCGCGCGCGTAGATCGACGTCAGCTGGTTCATGAGATTCGCGTGATCCTCACGCGTCTTGCCCGGGCCGATACCCTTGTCCTTCAGACGCGACAACGACTGCAACACGTCGATCGGCGGCAGCACGTTGCGGCGGTAGAGTGAACGGTCGAGCACGATCTGCCCCTCGGTGATGTAGCCCGTGAGGTCAGGGATCGGGTGGGTCTTGTCATCCTCGGGCATGGACAGGATCGGGATATACGTGATGGATCCCGGTTTGCCCTTGATGCGGCCCGCGCGCTCGTAGATCGACGCCAAGTCCGTATACATATAGCCTGGATACCCGCGGCGACCCGGAACTTCTTTGCGCGCGGCAGAGACTTCGCGGAGCGCCTCGGCGTAGTTCGTGATGTCGGTCGTGATGATCAATACGTGCATGTCGCAGTCGAACGCCAAGAACTCGGCGGCCGTCAGCGCCATACGCGGCGTCGCGATACGTTCGATCGCAGGGTCGTTCGCAAGGTTGATGAACATGACCGCGCGGTCGATGGCGCCCGTCTTGGTGAAGTCCGAGATAAAGTAGTCGGCTTCCTCGAACGTGATACCCATCGCCGCGAATACGACGGCGAACTTGGACTGCGTACCCAACACCTTCGCCTGTCGCGCGATCTGAGCGGCAAGTTGCGCATGAGGCATACCGCTGCCCGAGAAGATCGGCAGCTTCTGTCCGCGCACGAGCGTGTTGATGCCATCGATCGCAGAGACGCCGGTCTGGATGAACTCGGACGGATAGTCGCGCGCGACGGGGTTGATGGGTTCGCCGTTGATGTCCATGCGTTTCTCAGGCATGATGGCGGGGCCGCCATCCTTGGGGTTACCCATGCCGTCGAATACGCGTCCGAGCATGTCGCGCGACACCGATAGTTCGATGCCGCGACCTAAGAAGCGCACCTTGCTCTCTTGCAGATTCAAGCCCGCGCTCGACTCGAACAACTGCACGAGCGCGTTGCCCTGGTTGATCTCGAGTACGCGGCAACGGCGACGTTCGCCGTTGGTCAATATGATCTCACCGAGTTCGTTGTAGGTGACGCCCTCGACGCTCTTGACGAGCATCAGCGGGCCGGCTACCTCGGAGATGGTCTTATATTCTTTAATCATTTAAGCGCCCTCCTTCCACAACTCGGCGAGCTGCTTCTTGATCTCTTCCTGGATCTGCGCGAACGCCGCCGATACGTCGGCCTCGGGCGTGTACTTCGCGCGACTGATCTTCTCGCGCACGGGCAGGTCGGTGATGCGCCCGATCGTCGCACCCTTGGTCAGCGCCACCTTGGCCTCGCTGTGGAACAGATGGATCAACTTGAGCATACCGTACATCTTGGGCGACGACGTATAGGTGTCGATCTCGTTGAACGAGTCTTGGTGCAGATAGTCCTCACGGATCGTACGCGCGATCTCGAGCGTGAGTCGATCCTCCTGCGACAGCGCGTCGACGCCGACGAGCTGCACGATCTCGTTCAGCTCCGACTCGAGCTGTAGGATCAGCATGGTGTCGTTGCGCACCGCCATCCAATCGGATGCGACGTTGCCGTTGTACCACGGCGTGAGGATGTCGAGGTAGAGCGAGTACGAGTTGAGCCAGTTGATCGCAGGGAAGTGGCGGCGGTATGCGAGTGCCGCGTCCAAGCCCCAGAATACTTTGACGATACGCAGCGTCGCCTGTGATACCGGCTCGGAGATATCGCCGCCTGCGGGCGAAACCGCGCCGATGGCGGTCAGCGAACCTTCGCGCGGCGTCGTGCCGATCGAGGTCACGCGTCCGGCGCGCTCATAGAACTGTGCAAGGCGCGAACCCAGATACGCGGGATAACCTTCTTCGCCGGGCATTTCTTCCAATCGACCCGACATCTCGCGCAGCGCCTCGGCCCAACGCGACGTAGAGTCTGCCAACAATGCCACGGCATAGCCCATATCGCGATAGTACTCGGCGATCGTGATGCCCGTGTAGATGCTCGCCTCGCGCGCCGCAACCGGCATGTCGGAGGTGTTCGCGATCAGCACGGTGCGCTTCATCAGCGCCTGTCCCGATTTCGGATCCTTGAGTTCGGGGAACTCGTTCAAAACGTCGGTCATCTCGTTGCCGCGTTCGCCGCAACCGATGTAGATGATGATGTCCGCGTCCGCCCACTTCGCGAGCTGATGCTGCGTTAACGTCTTTCCTCTGCCGAACGGGCCTGGGATGCACGCGACGCCGCCCTTGGCGAGCGGGAACAGCGTGTCGATGCAGCGCTGTCCTGTGCGCAACGGGATGCTCGGCGACAGCTTCTCTGTATACGGGCGACCGACGCGTACCGGCCAACGCTGGAGCATCGGCAATTCGACTTTGGTTCCGTCGTCCTTCTTCAATACGCATACGATCTCATCGATCGTGAACGAGCCTTGTTTGACCGACTCGACAGTGCCCGATACGCCGGGCGGCACCATGACGCGGTGCTTGACGAGCACAGTCTCGGGTACCTCGCCGATGACGTCGCCGCCGACGAGCTTGTCGCCCTTCTTGACGGTCGGCGTGAAGTCCCATTTCTTGGTGTGATTGAGCGACTGCACCTGCACACCGCGCGCGATGCGGTCGCCCGTGATGGCGCGGATGCCGTCGAGCGGGCGTTGGATGCCGTCGAACATCTGTTCGATCAGACCTGGCGCAAGTTCGACCGACAGCGGCGTGCCGACGGATTCAACGGGCGCGCCCGGGCCTAAGCCCGAGGTCTCCTCGTAGACCTGTATGCTCGCGAGGCCGTCGCGCATCTCGATGATCTCGCCGATCAGCGACAGTTCACTGACGCGCACGACGTCGAACATATTGGCGTCACCCATGTCACGCGCTACGACGAGCGGTCCCGATACCTTCTGTATGATTCCCAAATGAATTTCACCTACCTTAACCAACACGCGTGGCGCGTGGAGTTGACAATGCGAATAAAATATATCGACGCGGCGCGTCAGTTGTTGAAGAGAATATCCGCGCCTACCGCGCGTTCGACAGACTTCTTGATTGCGAGCATACCCATGCCGTTGGTGCCGCTGTTGTTGGGTATGACGATGACAGCGGGCGTCGTTGTATCCTTGAACGCGTCGATGTCGGCCGACAACTGCTCGGCGTACTGCTCGGTGATAAAGACGATGGCGTAGAACTGCTTGGCAAAGCTCTCGAGCGCATGGCGCGCGGCTTCGCCGTCCGTGACGTCGGCGACGTCAAACCCTACGGCGCGAAAGCCGAGTACGGATTCGCGGTCGCCTATGATGCCTACTTTATACATAATAAATAAATAAGGTACTGTTTCTATAGCCAAATAGCCAAACAGCCAATCGGCCTACATGCTGACCGCACGTAAGCGCTGCCGTATATCCTCGATCTTGATGCCCGCGCGCTTGCAGAGGAGTACGATGCGCACGTTGAGCAGCTCGTTCTCCTTCTCGAAGTAGTAGCCCACAATGGGCGACAATCCGAACGGCGTGAGGTGCGTCTTGCGCAACACGTCGAGGAAGTAGTTGTCGAGCTGTGCCTCCATGTTATCGCCGCCCACGACGTCGCTGTAGCGCGTGTACATGAACTGCACCGAACCCTCGGTATACGCCGAAATCGGGATATAGCCCCAGTCGACGAGCGCCAGATGATACGCGGCCGCGCCCTTGTCGAGCGCCGCAAGTCGCCGCGCCGTCTTGATGTTGTGGATGTCCATCTGCACGCGGAAGATCTCGCGCACCTTCTCATCCTCTATGTCCATGCGCGCATACTCGCGGAACATGGCCGCGTCGAGTATACAGTCGATCATGGAGATGTCGGGCATACGGCCGTACGTCTCGAGCGCGTCGGTCAATGCCTTGCCCATGGTGGGCGATAGGCCGCGGTACTCGCGGTCGAGGATGCGCGCGCGCAGGAAGTCGGGGTCGATGTGACCGAGCGGGATCAGCATATCGTCGGGCGGTATGCCTGTAAGTTGAGCCTTTTGCAGCACCTTCGCGTTGTGATAGTCGTAACGCGTGCGCAGCATGTCGACCAAATTGCGCGCGCCGAGTTCCACGAGCAGCGTCATGACGCGGCGCTGTTCGGCGTCGATCACGGCCTCCACGGTCGGTAGTTCGGTGTTGTAACCGCAGTCGGCCAAGGCGCGAATGGCCTCGCCCACCGACGGTGCGAAC
>CAYPOE010000078.1:0-9831 GCA_964412285.1 uncultured Eubacteriales bacterium
AGGGTGGCGTCTTGCAAGTATGCACATGTGCGGCAGATCATCCGCGTTTGTTTCCTGTAAGATAGTACACGGCGATCTGGGTCCTGTGCGACAGTCCCGTCTTATCGAGCACTGCCGAGATGTAATTCTTGACGGTACCCACGGATATAAACAGATGCTCGGCAATCTCGCTGTTGGACATGCCTTCCGAGATCAGCCTGATCACATCGAGTTCGCGTTCGGTGAAGAGCGAACGGTCGAATTGCACGGATTGTGCAGACGGCACGGCGGGCTTTTGGATCTCGGCAATCTTAGAGAGTACGACCTCGTCCAAGATGCTGCCGCCTTCGTGGACAACCTTGGCCATGCGCTTGATCTTATCAGGGGTGTGATTCTTGAGCAGATAGCCCTTCGCGCCATTCTTGAGCGCGCCGATGATCAGCTCATCGTCGTCAAACGTGGTGAGGATCAGACATTTGGTCTCCGTGCCGCCACTGATCTCTTTGGTGGCCAAAATGCCGTCCATCTCGGGCATCTGTATGTCCATCAGCGCGATGTCTACCGCATGGGTGTGGCACAGTTCAACGGCCTCTCTGCCATTTTTGGCGCAACCCACTACGGTAAAGTCGGGGTCAAGCTCGAAGATGATCTTTAAGCCGTCCAACACGAACGGGCTGTCGTCGGCTATGATGATGCGTATCGGCATGTGTACCTCCTCGAATGTTATACATGATTCTCTACATTGCTGGGTGTGTGACTTGATCATTGGATCGGCAGCAGCATATTGATCGCAAACCCATTCGCACCCGACAGGCTCATGCTGCCGCCGATTTGCGCGAGCCGCTCCTCCATGCCCATGATGCCCATGCCTTTGGAGGCGTCGCCCGCACCCTGCCCGTCGTCGGTGATCTGGTAGCGTATGATCTTGGGGAATACGTGGATCTCGGCGGTGATCTTGGTACAGCCGCTGTATTTGAGCGCGTTGGTGAGCGCCTCGGCCGTGTTTTCGAGCAGGATGCCCCAGTAGTGCGCCGGGATATGGGATACGTCGCCGCTCGTCTGGAGATCCGTCGCGACGTCGTAGTTGGCGGAGAAGTTGAGCAGCAGCCCCTTGAGTGTGTTGAGGCTGATCTCCGCCGCGTCGGGCTTCTCACGGCGGAGCAGCGCGCGAATCTCGTCCATGCTGTGGCGCTGCACCGCGACCACTTCATCGACGATGGCGCGTGCGCGCGCCGGATCGGCTTCGATCAGCAGCTTGGCACCCTCCAACTTGAAGACCGAACCTGTAATTGCGTGGCCGATCTTGTCGTGCAGCTTCTGCGACAGTTCCGACAGCTCGGTGAGGCGTATATTCTCGAACTGTAGTGACGCCTGCGCAAGCTCGCGGGAATGCCGTTTGTCGATCGACAGCAGCGTATTCTTGATGCGCTGCTCTTTGTTCGCGATTTGCGCGAGCTGTTCCAACTTCTCGTAGATGATCACGTAGGTTAGGTAGTAGATCACGCAGAAGAACAGCACTACCAACACGAATGCCGTACTGTACCCGCCATCCACGAGCGCGTACCCGCAAATCGACAGCACGCCCCATGTAGGCGACCGCTTCCAGTAGACCAACAGATCAAACACGAGCGGCACGGCCAAGAAGGCCGCCGCCCGATCCACGTGTACATATACGGCTACAATCACGACCGCCTGTACGGCATACGCCACGATCCGATATTGCTCAAACAAATCGCCGACCAAAAACAGCGCGGTCAGCGTAAGCAGCGCGGTCAAGGTTGCCGAGGATATGCCGTTCGGCGGCGCGGTGGCCGCAAGTATCACGTAGATGGCCGCGATTGCGTATACGCACTTGGTGAAAGTCACGAGCATCCGCAAGCTCAATTTATCGTCGACCCGCAAACCCTCGCCCCCTTCCCGGTTGACTTTTTTATGGATAGGTTTTGCTCTTATCTTACCACACTTTGCGGCCGTTGACAACGGAAAGCGGCGCACGATGTGCGCCGCCGATATTGGCTATGCCGCGTAACGCGACCGCATCTTGAATCCAACCAGTGCAATCGCCGTGAGCAGCGCGATGAAGCCCAACATCACCGTGCCGTACTCGAGCAGCGCACCGTTCACGCCCGCCGATACGCGATTGATCGTATATACAACCCACCGCTGTGGCATGAAGTACGACAGCCGCTGCATCCAGTCCGGCATGATGTCGTACGGGAAGTAGCTGCCCGACAGCATCGCCGTGATGTTGATGACCAAGATGTTTATCGTCGATACCTGCGAGGCACTCTTGCTGAAGCTCACGACTGCGAGGTTGATCGCAATCGACACGAGTATAAACCCGTACAGCAACAGTCCAAGTTGCCCATATGGAATCATATCCTCGATCTTGACGACGTACCGAAACGACAGCAGCATGAGTAAGACTTGCACTGCGCCAATCAACGCCGCGAGCGCGAGCTTCGCAGTGAAGTACGACCACGTCTTCATCCCCGCGAGCATGAAGCGCTTGTAGACCTTCAAATCATGTTCTTTCAATATCGTCGTGATGATGTAACCGCTGCCCCACACCGCGAACCACGAGAAGAAACCCATTGTTATCAACAACTTGTTGCCCGCAGTAGAGCTTTCTTGATCAGGAACCGCCACGCTCTCGACATGGATCGCGGAAGTATTCTCGTCCGCATCAGACCACAGCTGCGTCGTCTCGGATAAGTCGCCGCCCGTAAGATCGTAGTACAGTTGCAGACGCTTGGTGATCGACGTCAGCGTATGTCGTAGAAAGACCTCGCGTTCGTCCGCGCCCGTGCTGTACAGCGTGAGCGATTCTGTACCGTTTGCAAGTCGATCTTCGATATCGCCGTGGATGAATACGAAGAAGTTGGTCGTCGTACCGTTGGCCGCGCCCGCCAGGCGTTGTTCTACGTCTACGCCAGGCTCATGCTTCGTTTCGATAGGCTCAAGGGTCGTATTCCGATCCAGCGCGTCGAAGATCAAGTCGGCGTATGGATTCTCGCTCTCGATGATCACGGCTATGTCCATCTCCTCCGATGAGATGATCGTGCCGTAGTTGGTCACGAGCGGCAAGAATGTGGCCAGCACAGGGAAGAACAACATCGACAGCAGTACGATCTTTTGTCGCATGGCGAGCCTGTATCCGCACTTGATTAATAAGATGATGTTACGCATACTTGCCCTCCGTTTTTCTGTAGAATAGCAGTCCCAGTGCCGTACAAGCCACGGTTCCGATGCCGATGATGGCCGCCGCCGTGCCGAGATACGCACTTTCGCCCTTGGTCGAAAGTTCGACCGCCGCGCGCAGGATGTAGTAGACTGGCGTATATTCCATGAGTCGCAGGAGGCTGTCGTTCGCGTACATATACGGCTGATAGCAGCCCGCCATGAAGTTACACAAGAATCCAAACAAAAATACAATCGTTTGCGCCAGCGCCATATTCTTTATGGCATAGCCGACCATAACGCCGAAGGTGTACGCCAACACGGTAAAGCCCATGATCACCGCCGCGAGTGTCGCCCATTGGCTGCCGAAGTCGATATTCAGCAGCAACTTGGCGCCGATCATTACGACTGCAGTCGACAGCACGCCGAACGCCATCATGCTGAATACGCGGGAGAAGAAGATGGCGAACGGGTTCGCCCCGGACAGCGCCATGCGGATGTTGGCGCGCCGCTTTCGATCCTCCGAGATCAACATGGGTGCGCCCACGATGACGAATACGATGTTGTTGACGATCATCGCGACGCCGTAGTATTGGGTCGAGGTGGGCATCGGCTCTACGTCCAACTGCCGCGCGGGCAGCGTCTCCTGCGTCGCCTGCGGCAATTCGGTCATGCCGCGCGCGTGGGCATATCGGTAGCCCGCAACATAGGTGCCTGTCTCGTAGACGATCTGCTGCAAGATCCCCTCAAAGACGTCCGCGCTCACTGTGAGCGTAGGACTTTTGATATACTTGGTATCGTTCGCGCCGAAGTTTACGTACCCCGCGATGGCGCCGTCTGCGACCATCGCGCGCCCTTGGGTTTCATCGATCTCGAGCAGCGTGATCCCACTACCGGATAGTTCATCGCGGATTGAGGGCAGCTCCCGCGCGAGCAGATTGTCCTCGTGGATGCTGTAGCCGACTGTGAATGGCTCGAGTGTAAATTCTTTATCCATAATCTTAGAGAACGCATTGCTCAAGATAAAGATCATGACGAGCGGAAAGACGAGTATCATGATCAAATCGATCTTGCTGCGCAATCGCCTTTTTACGTCGCTGAACGCAACTTTGAAAAACATGGTCATATGTCCTCCTCTGAATCGCGCAGGGACTTGCCCGTCAGACTGAGGAATACTTGCTCCAACGAGGTTTTATCCGGGTCGCCAGACACCAACGCGCAGAGTTCGGCCTTGGTGCCGAGGGCGATGAGGTTGCCGCCCTCCATGATGCCGATCCGACCGCACAACGCTTCGACCTCTTCCATGTAGTGGCTCGTATAGATCACCGTCGCGCCTTGCTTATTTAATGTACGAATGCTGTCGAGTATGTGATTGCGGGATTGCGGATCGATGCCGACGGTCGGCTCATCAAAGATGAGCAACTCAGGTTCGTGCGCGATCGAGCACGCGATGTTCAACCTGCGCTTCATACCGCCCGAGAAGGTCTTAGGGAACTTGTTCCTGTGTTCGGTAAGCCCTGTGAAAGCCAAGGCCTTGTTGACCGCCTCCTTGAGTTTCCCGCCTCCCAAGCCGTAGAGGCTCGCGAACAGATCGAGATTCTCCCACGCCTTGAGGTCGTCGTGCAACGCAAGCTCCTGCGGCACCAAGCCGATGCGGCGCTTGAAGCCCGACTGTTCCGTCGCCGAACTGTAGCCGAATACGCTGATGTTGCCCTCGGTGATCGGCACGAGTCCGCACGCCATGTTGATCGTCGTACTCTTACCCGCGCCGTTGGGACCGAGCAGACCGAAGATTTCGCCCTTGTTGATGTTGAGGGTCAGGCCGTTGACTACGACCTTCTGTCCATATTTCTTTGTCGCTTTATGGAATTGAACGATGGCTTCCATGATGTCAGTGTCCTCCGTGTACTCACTATGTTGCGTTTGGTTGCGTCATGTTTGGTTTGTGTATCATGTTTGGTTTATGTGTTTAGTATACGCCATTTGCGACGCTTCAACAAGTGCATGGAGTCATATGTAGGGCATGACGAAAGTCATGTCTTTTGAGGCAGGTTCGCGCCTCCGTACGCAGAACCTGCCCCATCGCACCATAGTACCATGGCGCTACGATTCTATCACGCTGCCGTCTGTCGATAGAATCACAACCTGCCACGGAATCATCTTGCCGCAGTTTTGCAGTGCAGTCTTCACGGCATTTACAATACCCCCGCAACACGGCACTTCCATTCGAGCGACTGTCACAGACTGAATATGATTCATCCGCAAGATCGCCGTCAACTTTTCGGCGTAGTCGCCATCGTCCAGTTTGGGACAGCCGATGATGGTGATCTTGTTTTTCATGTACGCCGCATGAAAGTTGCCGTACGCAAACGCAGTGCAGTCGGCCGCGACGAGCAGATGCGCATCGTCGAAATACGGCGCGTTCGGCGGTACGAGCTTGATCTGCACAGGCCACTGATGGAGCTGGGTTTCGACCGATGCGATTTCGTCGCGTACAGCTTCGCGGTTCTCCCGTTTCAACGACTTCGAGTGCGTACCCGGACAACCGCACGCCACCGTTTTCGGCTGCCTATTTTCTATATTTGCCTGATTTGCCTGATTTGCCTGATTTGCCTGAATCGCCGATTCATCGAATGCCGCCGCTTCCCTCTCTTCAAACGTGATCGCGCCTGTCGGGCAGACGGGCAAACAGTTGCCCAAACCGTCGCAGTAATCGTCGCGCAGCAATTTCGCCTTGCCGCCCACCATACCGATGGCCCCTTCGTGACAGGCGTTTACACATAGGCCGCAGCCGTTGCATTGATCTTCGTCGATCTTGATGATCTTTCTTATCATATCGATACCCTCCGTTTGTATTTCTCTTGGATTCGTAATGCTATTATAGTATAATAAAAGCAGTGCGTCTGTTGTATAAACAACGAGAGGAAAAACGATGAAGAGAATTTTTGAAACAGTCAAACACAATCCGCTGTTCAGCGGCGTCGGATACGGCGACTTTGAAAAGATGTTCGATTGCTTAGAGGCCAGAGTGGCGAGCTACAGCGAGGACGATGTGATCCTACTGTCGGGCGATACAGTCACCGCTGTCGGCTTGATCCTGTCGGGCGGCGCAAAGATCATCAAAGAAGATACGGACGGCAACAGCACGATACTTGCCGAGCTTTGCGCGTCCGAGCTATTCGGCGAGGTATTCGCCTGCGCTGGCGTCGACCGCAGTCCTGTGACGGTACAGGCGACCGAGGATGCGGAGGTGTTATTCATCAATTATAAGAAGATCATCGGCACTTGTTCTTCTGCTTGCGATTTTCACTCGAGGCTCATTCAAAATATGCTACAACTCATCGCCAAGAAAAACCTGATGCTCAATCAAAAGATCGAGATACTCTCCAAGCGTACTACGAGGGCGAAACTGCTCTGCTTCTTCGATATGCAGAGGGGAGCGGCGAAGAAGTTCACAGTTCCGTTTAACCGCGAAGAGATGGCGCAGTATCTCTGTGTGGACAGGAGCGCGATGTCGAACGAACTATGTAAGATGCGCGATGAGGGTTTGATTCGATTCCACAAAAATGCGTTCGAGATCACCTAAGATCCGCAGTGTGAACCCAAAAACGTAATCTATTTTACAATTTTACATAAACCTTGCGCAACCACAGCGGTTGTGGTACAATATACATAATATTGCGGTAATGGTCTATTATATTTTACGAAAGGACATCACATATGAAAAGTTTGCGCGTGAAAGTCACGGCTATCGTACTTATACTCGCAATGAGCATGACGTTCATGCCCGCCTACGCGGCGAGCGTGTTCAACGACGTGCCTGACAACCACTGGGCCCAAAGTCCCATACCCTACATCTCGGACATGGCCAAGCGCCAATTCCTGCTCGGCTATCCCGACGGGACGTTCAAGCCCGACCAGTCCGTGACCAAGAGTCAGGCGCTGCTCATAGCTTCGCGCATCATGGGGTACAATAATCCTGAGAACGCAGGGCTCGTCGAGTTTGCACTCGGCAAATACGAGACCGCGCTCAAGGACTATACCTTCCAGTACAAGGCCGAGGTAAGCTACCTGATGTTCTGGGGCGTCTTAACCCCGACCACAGTCGGCAACTATATCTCGACCAATAACGTCGACGCGCCGCTGTTGCGCCATGAAGCCGCCGTACTGCTCACGCATATGTTGGGCAAGAACGCAGTATCCACGGCGACGGCTTCGGCGACGGCCGCGGGCATCTATGCCGACAACGAGACCATCCCTGCGCAGTCGCGCCCGTTCGTCAACTATGCGACGCAGGTTGGACTCATGAAGGGCATGGGAGAAAATAAGTTCTCGCCCAACACGCCGCTGACCCGTGCGCAACTCTCGACCATCATGTACCGCGTCGATGAGACGATGGACTTACAATTCGTCGAGGGTACGATCGAGGACAGTGAAGATACCATCGAGAACAACATCTCGGTACAAAAGATTACGATCCGCACGCCGACAGGCGAAACGCTGTCGCGCCGCTTCAACGACTATACGACGATCATGCTCGACGGCGACGTCGTGCGCGTCACGGCGTACAAGAAGGGACAGACCGTGCGTCTGTATCAGCAGAATTACGGTTCGGGTGCGGAAGCCACGGTACGCACGCGCTTTGTGACGGGTCTGTCGTCGTCAATACCCGTCGAGAACAAAGATGAACTCATCACAGGTTTCGTCGTGTCCACCAAAGTCAATACCGACGGTACCTATGCGCTCACTTTCATGCCCGACGGCTCGTACACCGAGAAGGCGTACACCATCACCAACGCTACAGTCATCTATAACGAACTCGGCATCAACGTCGGCGTAGCCTCGGTCGTCGCCAATGCATACGCGCGCCTCGCGGCGACCAACGGAGTCGTCACGGCGCTCAACCTCGAGGACAAAACCAAGCGCATCTACGGCTACCTCGAGTCGGTCGAACAGACGCTGACGCTCGGCGCTTCGGCAACCAAGGTCACGCTGTCGTACATCGATGCGGCGGGCAAGAAACAGACCGCGCCGTTCACGTTGTCGGCCAACGCATTGCTCCTGCTCAACAACAAGATGGTCACGTATACCGCACTCAAAGAGGGCATGTACTGCGCGTTGGTCATGGTCGGCGAGCAAGTCAAGGTACTCTCGGCACTCGAGGCGTTCTACATCGACGGCGTCGTCGCCGCCATCGCGAGTGAACTTGTGAACGGCAAGGCTACCCCATTCCTCACGATCAACACGGCCGACATGCGTTCGGCACGCTACGAGATCGCATCGGACTGCAAGGTTGCGCGCTCGGACGGCAAGACGCTCTACACCGACTTCGCGGTGGGCGAGTCCATCCGCGCCGATATCAACAAGGGCATGGTCGTGGCACTCACGCACTCCAACGACGTGTACGCGCTGTTCGCGAGCTATGAGTTGGGTACGACGGTCAATCCGGCCGCCATCGTCGTCAACGTCACACAGAACGGCGTCAACAAGAGCTACGAACTCGGCAGCAGCGTGCAGCTCTACCGCGGTGGCGTACGCTGCTTGATCGACGCGTTCGCCAAGGGCGACGAGGTCGTCATCAAGCTGACCGACGGCAAGATCTCGCGCATGGAGACCCGCGTCGCAGAGACGCTCACAGGTACGTTGCAGAACATCAAGTTGGGTACGATCGACTCGCCGACGACGGTCTACCTCGACGTCTTGGTCAAGGACACCCAGACCCTCCGCACGCTGTCGGTCGGCACAGGCTGCAAGATCGAGCGCGCGGGCAAGGCCGCGACGGTCAATGATCTGATCGTCGGCGACGTTGTGTCGCTGCGACTCAGCGGCGACGTCATCAACGCGCTGACCGTCACCGACGTCGCCAACCGCGTGACCGAGGGTACGGTGAAAGAAGTCACATTCGGCCAGTCGGTCAAGTTCACGATTGCCGATAAGGACGGCAAGACCTCGACGTACATGGCGGACAACAGCGCCAAGTGTACGACAGACAGCCGTACAGGTACCGTCAACGACATCCTCGTCGGTTACTCGGTGCGCGTCGTGTTGAGCGGCGATACGGTCAAAGAGGTCTACATCACGACGCCCAAGCTCACGAGTCCCGTCACAGGCAAGGTGCTGTCGACCGACGCGACGGCCGGTACCATACGCATCACACAGGATAACACCAACCTCGTCGTCACCGTCGTCGTCCCGATGTCGGTATACACGAATTTTGTGGACGGAACGGGCAGCGGCGTCACCTACAGCATAAACAGCGTAACCAACGGTATGAAGCTCATCGTTGTGGGCAATGGCACGATCAACGCATTCACCGCGACGACGATCACGGTTGTACCGTAAATCATTTGCATTCACATCCCAAGCCTTCAACATCGCCGATCGAAATCGGCGATGTTGAAGGTGAACCTGTTTAGCGCAACTTATCACTTCGTGCCACACAACGCATCTGTGCGGTGGAGGGATCGACTATGAAACGCATGAAACGTACAAAACGCATATTCGCGATGCTCATCGTTCTGTCGCTATGTCTGAACATGGCGGCCAGTACTGCCGGGTTTTCGGATCTGCGCGGCGTGAACGGCTCTGACGCCGTCGAGCGCCTGGCCGCGTCCAATGTCATCTCGGGCGGGCAGACGTACCGCCCCAACGACTTCATCACGCGCGCCGAAG